>NZ_JAAKPX010000008.1:0-166524 GCF_049172135.1 Aeromonas sp. 603079
GCTACTACCAGGATCGCGCCGTCCATCTGGGCAGCACCGGTGATCATGTTTTTAACGTAGTCGGCGTGACCCGGGCAATCTACGTGGGCGTAGTGACGGGTAGCGGTGTCGTATTCTACGTGGGAGGTGTTGATGGTGATACCACGCTCACGCTCTTCCGGTGCCTTGTCGATCTGGTCGAAGGCG
The DNA here is from genome assembly GCF_049172135.1 of Aeromonas sp. 603079. Classification (NCBI taxonomy): domain Bacteria; kingdom Pseudomonadati; phylum Pseudomonadota; class Gammaproteobacteria; order Aeromonadales; family Aeromonadaceae; genus Aeromonas; species Aeromonas sp. 603079. The sequence goes on from NZ_JAAKPX010000008.1 coordinate 187, forward strand.
AAAGCTTTACCACCGAAGTGCTTGGCCAGCACGTTGGTGATAGCTGCAGTCAGGGTGGTTTTACCGTGGTCAACGTGGCCGATGGTACCCACGTTAACGTGCGGTTTATTACGCTCAAATTTTTCTTTAGACATGATCGTCCCTCTAAACTAACGCTGAGTACGCGGTGGCAAGCTAACCACAGAACAGTTTATATGATGGATTTGAATCTGGTGGGAAAGAGAGAGGTACTGATGGCTGGTTCGCTTGCCGAACTCACCCTAGGGTGCGGCTCTGCTAACGCCTGAGCCATATCAGCATCTTGGAGCGGGCAGCGGGAATCGAACCCGCATCATCAGCTTGGAAGGCTGAGGTAATAGCCATTATACGATGCCCGCATTTCTCTAACCCAAAGAACTCAAACCGCAGAGAAATATGGTGGAGGGAGAAGGATTCGAACCTTCGAAGGCAGAGCCGTCAGATTTACAGTCTGATCCCTTTGGCCGCTCGGGAACCCCTCCAGACGCCAGATTGTCACAACGGTAATTCTGCTTGCACCCGTTGTGTTTATCGCTTTTGCACCGCAAATAGACGACAGACAGTCAAGCGTCGCGCATTTTATTGTAAGGTTTTGGGGGATGCAACCATTGAACCCGGCAAAATATGCTTTATTGCTGGGAAGTTTGCAAAAAAGCGGGGGCAAACAAGCCAATCCTGCTGCGTCCCTTGTCGCTCCCCCACCCTTGGTGTATGGTCGCCGTGCCCAAGAAACAGTGATGACACCATGACGACAGAGCATAACCCCTATCTGCAATTCACCCGCGAACAATGGGCGTTATTGCGCGATTCGGTCCCCCTGACCCTGACCGAACACGATCTGCAGACCCTGCGCGGGATCAACGAGAAGGTGTCATTGCGGGAAGTGGAAGAGATCTATCTGCCTCTCTCCCGCCTGCTCAATCTCTATGTCAAAGCCAAACAGCGTCGCAGCCGGGTGCTGGAGCAGTTTCTCGGCCAGTCCCGCGGCAAGGGCACTTATATTATCAGCATTGCCGGCAGCGTGGCGGGGGGCAAAAGCACCACGGCCCGTATTCTGCAGGCCCTGTTGGAGCGCTGGCCGGAACATCCACGGGTGGAGCTGGTCACCACCGACGGCTTCCTCTATCCCAACAAGGTACTGGAAGAGCGCGGCCTGATGCGCCGCAAGGGGTTCCCGGAATCCTACGACATCCGCCATCTGGTGGAGTTTGTCGCCAACATCCGCGCTGGTCACGAGAAGGTCGAAGCGCCGGTTTACTCCCACCTTATCTACGACATCATTCCCGATGAGAAGAAGGTGGTGGAGCAGCCGGACATCCTGATCCTGGAAGGGCTCAATGTGCTGCAAAGCGGCATGGATTACCCTCAGGAGCCCCATCGGGTCTTCGTGTCGGACTTCGTCGACTTCTCCATCTATGTGGATGCCGATGCCGAACTGCTGCGCACCTGGTATATCGAACGCTTCCTGAAATTCCGCAGCGGCGCCTTCTCGGATCCCGACTCCTACTTCCATAACTACGCCAAGCTGGCGGAGAGTGAGGCGACCCAGATCGCCAGCAACATCTGGCAAGATATCAACTATCTGAATTTGCAAGAAAATATCTTGCCAACGCGTGAGCGAGCCAACCTGATCATGACCAAGGGCCATGAGCACGCCATCGAGCAGATCAAACTGCGCAAATGATGACGGCGGTTGCCGGATAACGAAGAGGGGGCCCGCGGGCCCCCTCTTCTTGTTTGGCATCATGAGCGGCCTTGCTGACCCTCAGTCGCCCCGGCGCAGGGAGAGCTCGCCCCCCAGATAGTATTTGATCCCTTCACCTGTCTCCAGTCGCAGGGCGCCGCGATCGTCGATGCCACGAGCGATGCCGCGGATCTCCTGATCCCCCATCAGCAGGCGCACAGGGCGACCGGCAAAGTGATCGAGCCGGTTCCACTCATCGACAAAGCTTGCCAGCCCCTGCTGCTCAAAGGTGTGCAGCGCCCGCTGCAGATGGACGATCATCCGGGCCGCCAACTGATTGCGATCCACCAGTTCCGGATTGATGTGACGCAGCTCAGCCCAGGCCTGATCAATCTTCTCACCTTCGCGGGCAGGCATCGCCAGATTGAGACCAATGCCGATCACCAGATGACAACTGGCCCCGGCGCTACCGCTCATCTCCACCAGTATTCCCGCCAGCTTGCGGCCCTGATAGTAGAGGTCGTTCGGCCACTTGAGCTCGACGCCTTGATAGCCAAGGGACTCCAGCGCTTCAACCACTGCCACGCCGACCGCCAGACTCAGCCCCATGGCCGCCGCCATGCCTTGTTCGAGTCGCCAGTACATGCTGAGGATCAGCTGGCAACCAAACGGCGAAATCCAGGGTTTGCCACGACGACCGCGCCCGGCTGTCTGACACTCGGCCAGACAGCTCTCGCCAGAGCGCAGCTCATTGACCCGATCCAGCAGGTGTTGATTGGTCGAGCCAATGACCGGAAAACAGTGCACCGGTGCCATCGGGGCCAGTGCCTGCAAGGTAGCCTGATCATAGAGCGCCATCGGCACCGCCAACCGGTAGCCCTTGCCGGTCAGGCTAAAGAGATCCAACCCCAGCTCCTTGAGCGCCGCCATGTGTTTGCTCACCGCCGCCCGGCTGATGCCGAGCTGCTCACCCAGCTGTTCGCCGGAGTGAAACTGGCCGTCGCTAAGCAGGGTGATCAGGGTCTGTCTGATGGGAGTCAACGTCATGAGAGCACCTCGTCGAGCCAGGTTTCACCATGCGCCCCCATAAAGCGCACCTCGTGCTCCAACACCACGCCAAACGTCTGCTCCACGCTGTCGCGGACATGAGCCGCCAGCGCGATCAGCTCCATGGCACTGGCGCCCCCTAGATTGACCAGTACCAGCGCCTGCTCCTGATGGACGGCGGCGCGGCCGATGGCGAAACCTTTCAGACCGCACTGATCGATGAGCCAGCCCGCAGCCAGCTTGGCCTGCCCTTCTCCGGCCGGATAGCAGGGCATCTGCGGGTAGCGCACCTTGAGCGACTCCGCCAGCGCGGCAGGCACCACCGGATTTTTGAAGAAGCTACCGGCATTGCCGAGCACGGCGGGATCCGGCAGTTTGGCCATGCGGGTGGCACAGACGGTATCGAAGATGACCTGCGCCGAAGGCGCGTCACCGAGCGCCGCCAGTGGGCCATAGCCCAGCACCGGTTGCCACCCCTTGGGCAGTTTGAGCCCGACGGCAGTGATCAGGTGGGAATCCTGATACTCGTGTTTGAAGATACTGTCGCGATAACCGAAGCGGCACTCTGCCGCCGCGATCCGTTCTATCTCGCCACTCTGCCAGTTGAACGCCTCGACATAGGCGCAGAAGTCGGCCAGCTCAACGCCATAGGCACCGATATTCTGCACCGGCGCTGCACCGACTGTGCCGGGAATGAGCGCCAGATTCTCCAGCCCGAACCAGCCCTGTTGCAAGGTATGGCGCACCAGCTGATGCCAATCTTCACCGGCCGCAACATGGAGCAACCAGTGATCGCCACCATCTTCAGCGGTAATCCCCTTGAGCCGGTTGAGCACCACCAGACCGAGAAAATCGGTGGTGAAGAGCATGTTGCTGCCGCCGCCCAGATTGAGGCGCGGCAGCTGGTTGAACTGCGGATCGGCACGCAGGGTCGCCAGATCGGCAACCTGCTCCACCTCGGCCAGCCAGAGGCAATACGCATCGAGGGCAAGGGTGTTGAGCTTCAACAAGGAGGCGTTGGCATTCAGTTTCATCGGTCTATCCCGGCTTGGTGCAAGGGCGCAGTCTACCTCAAGTTGCCCCATGACGAAAAACCCGAGCCCTTTTCGGGGGAATAGCAGTGGTTTAGAGTAGGCGACTTCAACTGCTGAGGAATAACTCATGAACAACCAGTTTGCCGTCATCGGCCTGGGCCTGTTTGGCAGCGCGCTGTGCGAAGAGCTGCAACGGCAAGATGCCGAAGTACTGGCCATCGATATCGACGAGAGCAAGACCCGGCAAATCGCCGCCCTCTGCAATCACGTTATCGTGGCCGACGCCACCGATGAGGCCACCGTGGCCGAGCTGGGACTGGCCAATTTCGATATCGTCTTCGTTGCCATCGGTGACAACCTGGAGACCAGCATCCTCACCACCCTCGTCTTGAAAGAGGCGGGCGTGAAGAAGGTGTGGGTCAAGGCGCGCGACAAGTTCCACGCCAAGATCCTGCAGAAAGTGGGCGCCGACAAGGTGATCAACCCGGAGTGGGACATGGGCCGCCGGGTCGCCCAGAGCATGCTGGACAACCGGCTGTTCGACTATCTGGAGCTGGGCCACGACATGGTGCTGACCGAGTTCGTGATTGGCCTACAACAGAACGGCCGGGAACTAGGCGACTTCCATCTGCTGCAACAGAGCGATTTCCAGCTGCTCGCCATCAAGCGTGGTGATGTGCTGCACAACGTGCTGACCGGCAAGATGGAGCTGCAACTGGGCGACATCCTGATCCTGGCGGGCAACAAGCACGCCATCGACCACTGGCTCGAAACCCTATGATCAACTGGCGCAGCAGCTACGCCTTCGCCCTCCATCGGGAGCAGGACTCTCGCTGGAGCGAAGCCCGGCTGATCCTCGGCAGCTTTCTGATCATTCTGCTGATTGGCACCATCTTTCTGGTGCAACCCTCCAGCCACAATGGCGAGGTCACCTTCGTCAACGCCCTGTTTACCGCCACCTCGGCCATCAGCGTGACAGGTCTTGGCGTGGTGGATACCGGCACCGCCTTTACCCTGCAGGGGCAGATTTTCCTGCTGATGCTGATGGAGATCGGCGGTCTGGGCCAGATGACCATGACCCTGCTGCTGATCGCCATCTTCAGCAAACGGGTCGGCCTACGCCAGCAGGTACTGGCCAAGGAGGCGCTGGGACAGGAAGGCTCGGTCAACATCATTCAGCTGGTCAAACGGATCGTGCTGTTCGCCTTTATCGCCCAATTGATCGGTACCGGCATCATGGCGATCCGCTGGGTGCCCGAGATGGGTTGGGTGCACGGCCTCTATGTCAGCTTCTTCCACGCAGTATCGGCCTTCAACAACGCCGGGTTTTCGCTGTTTGCCAACAACCTGATGGACTATAGGGACGACCCCATCATCAGCCTGACCATCGCCGGTCTGCTGATCCTGGGGGGGATCGGCTTTACCGTCATCGTCGATCTGGTGCGCAACCGCCGCTGGCGCAAGCTGAAGCTGCACAGCAAGCTGATGCTGCTGATGACCCCGGCGCTGCTGCTGGCCGGTACCCTGATGTTCTGGATGCTGGAACACAACAACCCGGGCACCCTCGGCAAGGCCGGTATCGGTGGCCAGCTGCTGGCTGCCTTCTTCCAGTCTGCCAGCGCCCGTACCGCCGGTTTCAATACCATAGATATCGGGCTGATGACCCCGGCGGCGTTGCTGTTCCTGATGATGCTGATGTTTATCGGTGCCGGTGCCACCTCCACCGGTGGCGGTATCAAAGTCACCACCTTCGCGGTCGTGCTGCTGGCGACCAAGGCGTTTCTGACCAAGCGGCCCCATGCCACCGCTTTTGGCCGCACCCTGTCGCCCCAGATCGTGACCCGCTCGCTGGCCATCATCATCGTCAGCACCATGGTGCTGATGCTGGCGATGTTCCTGCTGATGGTGACCGAGGATCTGCCGTTCGACAAAATCATGTTCGAGACCATCTCGGCATTTGCCACCGTCGGCCTCTCCACCGGCATCACCGCCTCCCTGAGCGAGCCGGGCAAGCTGATCCTGGTGCTGGTGATGATCTGCGGCCGTCTCGGCCCCCTGACCCTGGCCTTTATGCTGGCCCGCCCGGTCGAGACCCGCATCCGTTATCCGGAAGAGAACGTCTATACCGGCTGACCAGCCATGAACACGGGGCAGCCACTGGCTGCCCCGTTTTTTTATTCGGCTTGTTGCTGCGCCTTGAGCCAGCGCCCCGGGCTCACCCCCAGCTCCCGCTCGAATGCCCGACCAAAGGCAACACTGCTGCTGTATCCCGCACCCAGCGCCACCTGCACCATGGGCTCCCCCGCCAGCAGTTGCTGGCAGGCGCACGCCATGCGCCAGCGGGTCAGATAACCAAGCGGCGCTTGACCGACCCGCTCCTGAAACCTCGCGGCAAAGCGGGCCCGCGACATGCCGGCCTCCCGCGCCAGCGTGGCCACCGTCCAGGGTTCATCCCCACGCTGATGCATCACCGAGATCGCCTTGGCCAACTGGGGATCGGAAATACCTGCCAGCATCCCCTGCTGACACACCCCTTGCTCGACCAGATGACGCAGCAGCAGGATCAACAGTACCTCCAGCAAGCGGGAGATCAGCGGATCCTGCCCGTAGCGGGGGTGAAACGCCTCGTCAAACAGCTGACTCAGCACCGGCGTCAGGACAGGCAACTCACGTAGCGGCAGCACCAGCGAGCCCGGTAATGCCAGTTGCAACGGCGATGATCCCCCCTTGCCGAATACGACATTGGCGCACACCAAATCACAACCCCCCAGAGTTCTGGGTTCAAGCTTGTGAGGACGTCCCCGAGGGAACAGGATCAGAGTCGGCTCCTCGAGCAGCAAGCTGGCTCCCCCCTCTTCACGCAGCATGACGGCACCGCTGCGCAGCAGATGAAGATGTCCGCCACTCGGGTAATCATCACTGGAGGAGTTCTGGCACAGGTTGCCGGCGAAGAAGATCTTGGCTTCGGGGGAGGCATGAACCAACAGGGCAGAGAGCGGATCCATATTTGAGACTAATAGTATTTATTTGCAGACGATGAGTGATAAACCGTATCACGAATGACGGCACACTGTCTCCCGTACCTTCACTACCACAGGAGAAGATCATGAGCCGTATCCAACCCGTATCCCAACCGCAACCCGCAGCTGCCCAGACCCTGGCCACCCTGCAACGCAATCTGGGTATGGTGCCCAACCTCTACGCTACCCTGGCCCACTCGCCAGCCCTGCTCAATGGCTTCCTGGCCTTTGCCGAGGCGCTTGGCAAGGGGCGTCTCACTGCCCCACAACGGGAGTTGCTGGCACTGGCCATAGGTCAAGCCAACGCCTGCCAATACTGTTTGTCTGCCCACACACTGCTCGCGGGCAAGGCCGGATTCTCGGCCCAGGAGATCCGGGCTGCCCGGCTCGGCCAGGCCTCGGCTCCCCTTGATCACGCCCTGCTGCAACTGGCAACAGCGCTGGTCAGTCAGCGCGGGGTGATCAGTGACGAGCAGCTTGCTAGCGCCCGTGCCGCAGGCGTAGATGACGAGCTGCTGCTGGAGGTGCTCGGCCAGGTGGTGGTCAATACCCTGACCAACTATGGCAACCACCTGGCGGCGACCGAGATCGACTTCCCGCCCGTCACTCTGACCCCTTAAACAAGGAGCCCACATGCAGCAACATGACAAAGGCTTTCTGGTCGCTCTGGCGGGCGTGGTATTGACCCTGCTCTGGATCGGCGTCTTCAAGTTTACCCCGACAGAGGCAGCCGCCATCAAACCACTGGTAGCCAGCCACCCCTTGATGAGCTGGCTCTATGGCCCCCTGTCGGAACAGAGCGTATCGAACCTGATCGGGGTGGTCGAGATAGTGATCGCCATCGGGCTGGTCGTGGGTCTGTGGCAACCTCGCATCGGTTACTGGTGCAGCATGGGGGCTATCGTCACCTTCCTGGCGACGCTGAGCTTCCTGCTGACTCTGACAGGTGTCTGGAAGATGGTTGACGGCGTGCCAGTCACCGAGTTCTTCCTGTTCAAGGACCTGGTGTTTCTCGGTGTGGTTCTGCACTACCAGCACAGGATCCGTGCCAGCTTGTCCACTCAGGCAGCCTGACAACAATGCCTTTGGCGCCCAGGATGGGCGCCTTTTTTCGTTATGCAGCACTGGTCTGGCGCTTGCTGGTCGTCTTGCGCGGTCGGGGCCCGCCAGTCTTGCGCTTGGTAAAACGCCGCTTGCCGGCCCTCGGTGCCTCCTTGGGCAGGGCGCTGAAGCTGGCGCCGGAGTCCTGCCGCGCCCCCTCGATCAGACCGTTGAGCTGCTCGGTGAGCGGCCCCATAAACTGCTGATAGCTGCCGTGGCGCTCGGCGATCTGGCCGAGGCTCTGCTCCCACAGCGCCGTCATATCCGGCGTGGTGGCCGTCGCAGGCAGCGCCTGTACCAGCGCCCGCCCGGTCGGGGTCGCCTTGATGCTCTTGCCCTGACGCACCAGAAAGCGACGCTTGAACAGCAGGTCGATGATACCCGCCCGGGTCGCTTCTGTGCCGAGGCCATCGGTGTCGCGCAGGGTCTTGCGGATCTCGGGATCCTGCACATAACGAGCGATGCCGGTCATAGCCGCCAGCAGGGTGGCATCGGTGAACGACTTGGGCGGCTGGGTCATCTTCTCCTGCAGTTCGCCCCGCTCGCACAGCAGTTGCTCTCCCTCTTTCAGGGCAGGCAGCGTGCCCGCCTTCTCTTCGTCGTCATCCTCCTCCACTCCGAGCAGCGCCTTCCAGCCCGCCTTGAGGATTCGCCGCGCCTTGGCCTGAAACAGGCCACCGGCGATGCGCAGCAGCACCTTGCTGTCGTTGTATTCGAACGGGGGATAGAACTGTAGCAGATACTGGCGGGCAATCAGGCCATAGAGCTTCGCCTCGTCGGCCCCCAGTGTGGCGGGGTTGCCCTGCTTCTCGGTGGGGATGATGGCGTGGTGGGCATCCACCTTGCTATCGTTCCACGCCTTACTGCGGATCTTGCCATCAGCCTCGCTCACCGCCTTGGCCAGTGCAGGCGCTGTAGCGGCGATGGCACCGCGCACCTGCTCGGCCCGCTTGAAGTGGTCGGTCGGCAGATAGCGGCTGTCGGAACGCGGATAGGTGATGAGCTTGTGACGCTCGTAGAGGCTCTGGCAGATATCGAGCACCCGCTTGGCATCCATACCGAACCGTTTGGCGGCATCGATCTGCAGGCTGGAGAGGTTGTAGGGCAGCGGCGCCGCCTGCTTGCGGGCATGCTCCTCCACCGATTCGACCTGTGCCGGTTGGCCGTTAATCCGACTCACCACCTTGTCGGCCAGCGCCCGGTTGAGCACCCGCCCCTCCTCATCTTGCCACGGCAGGCAGGCTTCCGATGGCAGCCACTTGGCGGTGAAGCGCTCGTTGCTATCGGTCAGCAGATGGGCCAGCACCTCGTAGAAGGGTTTGGGGACGAAGGCCTCGATCTCGAGATCCCGCCGCACCACCAGCCCCAGCAGCGGGGTCTGCACCCGACCGACCGAGAGCAGCTCGCTACAACCGGCCTTGCGGCCGAGCAGGGTATAGGCGCGGGTCATGTTGATGCCGTAGAGCCAGTCGGCCCGACTGCGGGCCAGCGCCGAGACCGCCAGCGGTACGAATTCCTTGTTGTCCCTCAGCTTCTCGAGAGCGCGGCGCACCGCTGGCGGGTTGAGATCGCTGATGAGGCAACGCTGCACCGGCTTGGTTTTCGGGTAGCCGAGAAAGTCGATCACCTCGTCCACCAGCAACTGCCCTTCCCGGTCCGGGTCACCGGCATTAACCACGCAGTCCGCCTGCTTGATCAGTCGCTTGATGACGGTGAGCTGGGCTTTGGTCTTGGGCTTGGCCACCAGCTGCCACTGGGCGGGGATGATGGGGAGATGCTCCATCCGCCACTGCTTGAAGGCGGCGTCATAGGCATCGGGCTCGGCCTGCTCCAGCAGATGGCCGATACACCAGGTGACCACATCACCCTGGGCGGTTTCGATAAAACCGTCGCCCTTCTTGTGGGGCTTGGGCAGGGCATCGGCAATGGCACGGCCCAGCGTGGGCTTCTCGGCGATAAAGAGTCGCATCGGTGGCTACCTGCAATACTGTATATGCAGACAGTATACAACTGCCACCGCGAAAGCCCAACTGCCCCTACTCGTCGAACGGGTGATCGTGGATGGCGGCAAACAGCCGCGCCTGATTGAGCAGCGGCGCATAGTGGAAGGCATTTTCGCCATCTTCCGCCAGCAGGTAGTCGGTCAGCTGTTCGCGCACCGCCTCTTGCAGGGTCTCCAGCTTCCACGGTTTGGCAAGGTAGTAGTGCAAACCGCCGCGGTTGACCGCATCGACGGTGGCCTCCAGCCCCGCTTGTCCGGTCAGCAGCAATTTGCGGCTGGCCCGGGTGGAGGCTCGCCGGTTCAGCTCCACCAGAAAATCGACTCCCAGGGTTCCCGGCATGATGTGGTCACAGAGGATCAGCGCCAGCTTGTTGCCGTCGTGCTCCCACTCCTCCACCACCGCTCGCGCCTCATCGACGCTCTCGGCGGCTTCCAGTTCGAAGTGGGAGCGGAACGGGGCGAGATCGTGGATCACCGCATCCAGCACCTCCCGCTCATCGTCCACACACAGGATCAGATAGTGTTTGTTCATTGCTCCTCCTTGGCGACATGGTTTGGCACGCCGCGCGATTGATGCTGGCGACGGCTCAGGCCGCATGCTCCTTGTTGTGATGAGGTTCGCCCCCGTAACCGGCCTGCCCCATGCCGTCCAGCGGTAGACAGACCCGCATCCGGGTGTAACGGCCCGGTTCGGAGGCCACCTCGATCCGGCCGTGGTGCTGCTGAACTATCTGCAACGAGACACTCAGACCAATCCCGAGGCCGAAGTGGCCCTCCCGCTTGGTGGTGAAGTTGAGATCGAAGATCCGCTGCCACAGCTCGGGCTCGATGCCGCAACCACTATCCTCTATCTCCACCATGACCCACTCGGGATCCAGCAACCCGGTGCGAATGGTGAGTCGCCCCGGGCCGCTCATGGCATCCAGACTGTTGGCGATCAGGTTGGTCCACACCTGCTGCAGGGCGATGGGGTGACAGCGCACCAGCGGCAGCGGCTGGTACTCCTTGCAGAGATCATGATGCTTGAGGCGGTTTTCGAAAATCATCAAGGTATCTTCCAGCCCCTCGTGCAGGTCCACCAGCGAGGGTTCATCCCTGTCCTGCCGGGCATACTGCTTGAGGCTCTTGACCAGATCGCCGATGCGACGGGCGCACACCTCGATATTGCGCAGGAAGCTGCCGGTCTGCTGGAACAGCTCCAGCCGGGAGAGCAGCGCCTCCCGCTCGTCGGCAGTGCGGCTGGCAAACCAGCGTTGCCAGTTCAGCTCGTCATCCAGATTCATCTGCACCGCCAGCCGCGCCTGCTGGCGATCGCCAAAGCGCCCTTCAGCCTGCCGGGTCTTGTCACGGATCTCGCTGGTCGAGACCGGCTGGGAGGAGAGCGCCTGACAGAGGGTCTGGTTGCCCAGCCCCTTGATGGGTGCTGGCAGCTCGAGATTGACCAGATCGGGGATGGCGGCCCGCAGAGTCTCGCTGCCACGAATAATGGCCGCCACCGGGTTGTTCAGCTCGTGGGCAACACCAGCCACCAGCTGGCCTAGCATCGCCATCTTTTCGCTCTCCACCAGCTGGGCGTAGGCGGCATCGAGGGAGTTGAGGGTCTGTTGCAACCGCATCTCGGTACGGATGCTGTTTTGCAGACGGCGGTTGAAGTGGCGCAGCAGCAGGTTGGTAAAGGAGGGGAGCAGTTCGCTGCGCGCCTGCATCACCCGGGAGAATTGCAGCTTGTCGAGCTTGATCACCTCGGCACCGGTCAGGGTCACGCCGGTGGTGAAGGCGGGTTCGCCGGTGACGAAGGACATGCCCCCCACCAGCGAGCCGGTACGGTAGTGCACCACCTCCTGATCGATCCCCTGCTCGTCCCGCTTGCGCAGCACCACCTCCCCCTTGGCGATAAACCAGAGGAAGCTGTTGGGCTCCCCCTCGCGGGTCAGCACATGGCCCGGGCTGTAGTGGCGGCAGACCCGCTCCTCGTCATTGCCCTCGAAAAACTGGTAGAGGCCGTCGATCACCACCCGGGAGAGTTCTTCATCGCTGCAGTGGGTGTAATCCATAAAGCCCTGCCGATAGGCTGCCAACTGGCGATCGACGTGGGCTCGCAGCAGCTTCTGGTTGTCGAGCACGGCGGCATAGCTCAGCAGATCCGCCTCGGGACGCTGCAATACAAAGTGGCTCGCCTGCTCGATCACCGCCCGGCGCAGGCTGCCATCGCGCCAGGGGCGTTGCAGGTAGTAGTCGAGACGACCGAGGTTCACCGCCTCGATGATCGATTTCATCTCGGGCTGGCTGCCCAGCAGGATCTTGCGGCACGCCTCATGACGGCTGCCGAGGCGGATCAGAAAATCGGCCCCTCGCCCATCCCCCAGCTCGCTGTCACACACCACTACGGCGGGTGGCTGCCCCTTGCGATCCAGCTCGTCCAAGGCCAGCTCAGCCGACCCCTGACCGACTACCACCACCAGCGCGAAATGGCCGAGCAGCGGAGCCAACTCCTGTTCGAATTCGGCCAGCAGTTGCACGTTGGCGGCGACACACAGCAGTGAGAAAGGGCTCATCAGCGACACTCCGTTGAGGCTCACTGCTCACTATATCAGCGAATCTTGTGGGGTTTTGCGAGGGGGCTAACAGCTGTCGCGGAAAGTGCACAAATAGATAAAACAGAAAACAACTGAATTTAATTCGATAAATGTGTCAATGGCGAAATAAAAGGCAAAATGTGACAACAATCAAAAATATAAACCATGATGAAGGTCAACGCCTTATCCCTATCATTACTACTACTATTGGACTAGTACTATGTAGGTAATTATTGACCGTAGGAAAACGCCGCCATGATTGGAAAACTGATAAGAAAAACCTGGTTCTGGCTCCTGCTGCTCGGGGCCCTGCTGGGTGTCGCGGCACTGGGTGTCACCGTGACCGTGCTGCACAAGACCAGCTCCACCGAATTCTGCGTCTCCTGCCACTCCATGCAGACTCCGCTCGCCGAGTATCAGGGCAGTGTCCACTTCCAGAACACCAAGGGGATCCGCGCCGAGTGCGCCGACTGCCACATCCCGGGCGACCCCACCTCCTACCTGTGGACCAAGATCCGCGCCGTGAAGGATATCTATCACGAGGCGATCGGCACGCTGGATACCCCGGAAAAGTATGAAGCCCACAAGCTGCGGATGGCCCAATCCGTCTGGGACGAGCTGAAAGCCAACGACTCCGCCACCTGCCGCAGCTGCCACAGCTACGAGGCGATGGACATTCTGGCCCAGCGCCCCAATGCCCGTGCCGAGCACCCGGTCGCCATCAAGGAGGGTCAGACCTGTATCGACTGCCACCGCGGTGTCGCCCACATCATGCCTGACATGAGCGGCCTGGCTGCCGCCGGTGCCAGCGAGCTGGCGCAGGCTGCGGCCCAGACCCCAGCCAACGTCACCACCCGTTACGCCATCGCCACCACCCCGCTGTTCCTTGATGCTGCAGCCAAGACCGACGAAGGTACCCTGATGCCCTCCACCAAGGTGGAAGTGCTGGCCAACGAAAACGGCCGCGCCAAGGTGCAGATCGAAGGCTGGCAACAGGATGGTGTGAGCGAAGTGTTCTACGCCGCACCGGGCAAGCGGATCCTCAGCGTACTGGTCGGCGATGCCGCCAAGAAAGCGCTGGTCACCGGCCAGAGTGAAACCGACAGCGCCACCAACCTCACCTGGCATCAGGTCAAGCTGACCGCCTGGGTCGACCAGAGTCAGCTTATCGGCGATCAGGGTAAGCTGTGGCAATACGCCTCCACCCTGATGTCCAACAACTGTACCGGCTGCCACGGCCTCACCGCGCTGGATCACTTCAATGCCAACCAGTGGATCGGCGTCATCAAGGGGATGGAATCTCGCACCTCCCTGACCCCGGAACAGGCTCGCATGTTGACCCAGTATGTCCAGAAACACGCCAGTGACATGAGCGCGGCCCACTAAGGCTGGCACAGAGGAAAACCGTTATGACTTTTTTCAATGACAAGAAGACCAATCTGTCCCGCCGCAACCTGCTCAAGGGGCTCGGCGCCTGCGCAGCCCTGCCCCTGCTCGGCGGCATTTTTCCCAAGAGTGCGCTGGCGCAAGCCATCAGCACCGCATTGAGTCAGTTCCCGACCCTGGTGCCCGCCCAGAAGGGCATTCTAACCGGCGCCCACTGGGGTGCCTTCGAGGCGATAGTCGAGGATGGCCGCATGGTGCGCGTCCAGCCGGTGGCCGATGATCCGGCGCCGAACGACCTTATCGACATGGCGCCGTTCCAGGTGCACGCCAAGAACCGCATCAAATACCCCATGGTGCGCAAAAGCTGGCTGGAGCATGGCCCGGGCGCCAAACCCGAGCTGCGCGGTGCCGACGAATGGGTACGAGTGAGCTGGGACAAGGCGATCGAACTGGTGGCCGGCGAGATCCAGCGGGTTCAGAGTGACTTCGGCCCGCAGGCGATCCACGCCGGTTCCTACGGCTGGAAGAGTGTCGGCATGTTCCACAACAGCCGCACCCTGCTGCACCGCCTGATGAACCTCTCCGGCGGCTTCACCGGTTATGCCGGTGACTACTCCACCGGCGCGGCTCAGGTGATCATGTCCCACGTGATGGGCTCCATCGAGGTGTACGAACAGCAGACCGCCTGGCCCAACGTGGTGGAGAACGCCGAACTGGTGGTGCTGTGGGGGGTCAATGCTCAGGTCACCCTGAAGAACAGCTGGAACATGCCGGATCATGAAGGTCAGGCCGGCTTCAAGGCGCTGAAAGAGAAAGGCACCCGCGTCATCAGCATCGATCCGGTCTACAACGAGACCGCCAAGCTGGTCGGCGCCGAGTGGATTGCCCCGAACGCCTACACCGATGTGGCCATGATGCTGGGGGTGGCTCACACCCTCTATAGCGAGAAGAAGCACGATCAGGCCTTCCTCGATCGCTACACCGTCGGCTTCGACAAGTTCCTGAACTACCTGCTCGGCAAGGATGACGGTCAGCCGAAGAGCGCCGAGTGGGCGAGCACTGTCTGCGGCGTCGATGCCAAGGTGATCCGCCAGCTGGCCCTCGATATGGCCGCCAAGCGCACCATGATCATGGCCGGTTGGGGTATGCAGCGTCAGCAGCACGGTGAACAGCCGAACTGGATGCTGGTCACTCTGGCCTCCATGTTGGGCCAGATCGGCCTGCCGGGCGGCGGCTACGGCTTCAGCTACCACTACTCCTCCGGTGGCAGCCCCACCGCCAAAGGCGGCATTCTGGCGGGCATCTCCGCCGGCAACGCACCGAAGAACAGCCCGGCCCCGATCCCGGTGGCCCGCATTGCCGACTGTCTCGCCAACCCGGGCAAGACCATCGACTTCAACGGCCGCAAGGTGACCTATCCGGACATCAAGCTGGTCTACGTGGCGGGCGGCAACCCCTTCCACCACCATCAGGACACCAACAACCTGCTGCAGGCGTGGCGCAAGCCGCAGACCGTGATCGTCCACGAGCCTTACTGGACTGCCACCGCCAAGCACGCCGATATCGTGCTGCCGGTCACCACCAGCTACGAGCGCAATGATCTGGAGATGGGTGGCGACTACTCCCAGCGCTATGTGTTCCCGATGCACCAGTGCGTACCGCCCCAGTTTGAAGCCCGCAACGACTTCGACATCTTCAGCGCCATCGCCGCCAAGCTGGGCGTGCAGGAGCAGTACACCGAAGGGAAGGACGAGATGCTGTGGCTCAAGCAGATGTACGACGGCATGGCGGCACAGGCCCGCGGCGCCCGCGTGGCGCTGCCGCCGTTCAATATGTTCTGGGAATCCAACAACTACATCCGCTTCCCGATCCCGGAGGCCAACCGCCAGTGGATCCGTCACGCCGATTTTCGCGAGAACCCGCTGCTCAACCCGCTCGGTACCCCGTCCGGCAAGATCGAGATCTTCTCCAACACGGTGGCGGGGATGGGTTACGCCGACTGCGCCGGCCATCCCAAGTGGTATGAGCCCAGGGAGTGGGTGAAGAGTGAAGTGGCGGCGCGCTATCCGCTGTCGCTCAACACCTCCCACCCGACCCAGCGGCTGCACTCCCAACTCGACAACACCCCGCTGCGAGACAAGTTCGCCATCGCCGACCGCGAGGCGATCATGATCCATCCGCTGGATGCCAAGGCTCGTGGCATCGCCCAGGGGGATCTGGTGCGTGCCTTCAACGAGCGCGGCCAGATCCTGGTGGGCGCCCTGCTATCCGAGGATGTGCGCCAAGGCGTGGTGCGGATCTGCGAAGGGGCCTGGTATGACCCGGCCAAGCCGGGCGAAGCGGGCAGCATCTGCAAGAACGGCAACGTCAACTGCCTCACCTTCGACGAAGGCTCGTCCAGTCTGGCGCAGGGCAACTGCGGCCACATGGCCCAGCTGCAGATCGAGAAGTACACAGGCCCGGTGCTGGCCAACACCGCCCACGCGGTACCGGCCAACGGCTAAGGCGATTGCCACCCAATAAAAACGGCGCCATCAAGGCGCCGTTTCTTTATCTGTCTGCCAAAGAGCACACATAGTCCGGACGGATTTAAAAATCCCCCTCTTCCATATACTCCTGCGCGCACTCCACCAGCTGCGGCCACAGCTCTTCCGGCACCCAGGCGTCCGGGTCATCTTCATCCCCGTCGTACTGGCTCCAGAAATAGCGGCGCAGGCCGGAGGCAAACTCGTCGCTGATCTCGGCCAGCTCCGAGAGCGGCCCCAACCAGGCGATGCGGCGCAGGCCGGAGGCGAGATCGTTGATGGCATCCATCAGGGTGCGATCGTCGAAGCTCTGCTCCACCAGCAGGGTGAAGCGCTCGCGCGCCTGCTCGGTCTGCTCCTCGTCCAGCTCGCCCACATCGGCCAGCAAGTCGACAAAATCTTCCAGCAGATAGGCAATCAGGCCATCCCGATCTTCAAACCACTGGATCTGGGCGCCCTTGACCCCCAGTACAGAGGCATCGAATGAATCGTCAAGATGGCACAGGGCCCACGGATCGTCGGTCATGGTTCTCTTCCTCAGGCTAAAACAAATGCCATATCTTATGCCTAGCTCTCGACCCTTGCCACCTTGGGCAACGAGAGGGAGGCGGCCAGCCCGCCCAGTTCGGCGCGGCCCATAATAAAGCTGCCGCGATAGGCTTCCGCCAGATCGGAGACGATGTTGAGACCGAGACCGGAACCCGGCACCTTCTCGTCGAGCCGCACCCCGCGCAGCACCGCCTTGGCGATCTGATCCTCGCTCATGCCGGGGCCGTCATCCTCGATACGCAGGGTGATCCAGCCCCCCAGCTCGGCGCTGGAGATACGCAGCTCGCTGGCGGACCATTTGAAGGCGTTCTCCAGCAAATTGCCCACCATCTCGTCGAAGTCCTGCTCCTCCACCCCGACCGCCAGATTGGCGGGCACTTGCAGATCCACCGTCTTGCCCGGATAGAGGCGGGAGAAGGCGCGGCAGATATACTCCACCCGCGCCCGCACCGGGGTCGACACCCCGAGGATCTTGGCGGCGCCGGTCACCCGCGCCTTACCGAGGTGATAGTCGATATGGCGCTGGATCTGGTCGAGCTGCTCGCCGATGGCGGCCTGATCCTCCGGCGGCAACTGGGCAACCTGATTGCGCATGATGCTGAGCGGCGTCTTGAGGGCGTGAGCCAGATTGCCGGTGTGGGCACGGGCACGCTGCAGCAGCTCGCCGTAGTGGTGCAGCAGCCGGTTGATATCCTCAACCAGCGGCTGGATCTCCAGCGGATAGCGCAGCCGGAATCCCTCCTGATGACCCTCGTGAACCCGCCCCAGTTCACGGCGCAGCAGATGCAGCGGCCGCAAACCATAGACGATCTGGAACATGAAGCCGAGCACCAGACCGGCGGCGGCAAAGCCGAGACCGAGGAACAGGCTGATGCGAGTTTTCTTCAGGGTCTGGATCAGGGTGCTGCTGTCCTTGGCCATCACCAGGGTAAAGACCCGATCCGAACCGGGCAACAGCACGGTGCGGGTCATGATCAGCAGCGGCTCCTTGTTGGGGCCCTTGCCAAAAAAGAGGTCAGGATCGCCAAAGGCAGACTTGAGGCCACGGCTCACCAGATGGGTGTCCCACAGGGATCGGGAGCGGCCCACCACATTTTCCCCCAGTTCCAACTGCCAGTAGTAGCCGGAGTAAGGTTGGCTGAAACGGGGATCGGCCATCGGTTCGATCACCACAGGCAGACCACTCTTCTCCACCTCCAGCCGGGAGAGCAGATCGTAGAGTTGCAGGCGCAAGCCGTCAGCCTCTGCCTCCTGCCAGTAGTTGCGCATCATGGTCTGCAGGCTGAAGCCGGTGGCGAACAGGAACAGCCCGCACCACACCAGCGCAATGGCAAGCAGCCGCCCCCGCAGGGTTCGGACCAGCCTCATTCGTTGATCCGGTATCCGAGACCACGCACTGTCTCAATCAAGTCGGGATGGGTCTTCTTGCGGATCCGGCCGATGAACACCTCTACTGTGTTGGAGTCACGGTCGAAATCCTGAGCGTAGATGTGATCGATCAGCTCGCTGCGCGACACCACCTTGCCCCGATGCTGCATCAGGTAACCCAGCACCCGGAACTCGTGGGCGGTCAGCTTGATGGGGGTCCCTTCGTACCACACCTGGGAAGCCGCCATATCGAGCCGTACCCCGCCAATCTCCAGAACGGAGCTGGCGTTGCCTGCCGCCCGGCGCACCAGCGCATGCACCCGCGCCACCAGCTCGGCCACCTGGAACGGCTTGGTGAGGTAGTCATCGGCACCGGCATTGAGCCCCTCGATCTTCTCGTGCAGTTGGCCACGGGCGGTCAGTACCAGCACCGGGGTATCGATTCCCTTGCTGCGCCACTCCTTCAACACGCTCAGGCCATCGCGCCCAGGCAAGCCGAGGTCGAGAATGATGGCATCGTAAGGTTCGGTCTCTCCGAGAAAACCGGCCTCGTTGCCATCATGGCAGAGGTCGGTGACAAAGCCGGAGAGGCGCAGCTGTTCAGCCAGCTGGCCAGCCAGAATTTTTTCGTCTTCAACAATCAGAATTCGCATGAACAGGCTTCCACACAGGGGTTATTCATCATCCTCGACCGGGGGCTTTGGCGGCTCGAACAGCCGCTCCAGATGGTGGCCCTTGGCCCACACCAGCTCAAGGTTGTCGGCCCGATAGGCTACCTTGATCACGCTGTTTTCCCGATCGATGACTCGCAGTTCATAGAGCCAGATACCATCCTCTTCCCCCAGATCCACCCGCAACACCCGCACCGGCAATCTGGCCGCCACCTCCATCATTTCATGGAAGGGCCGAACCCGTCCCTCATGGACAGCTTGCTGCAGCTGGGCTTCATCAGGCATGACCGCCTGTGCCAGCACCGGCAGCAATAACCCGAGCAGAGGGAGCGCTCTATTCATGGATGATTCATCTCCAAAAACCTAACATAATGGCGTTTATAGTCTGCCAGCCATGAATCCGGAATGAATATGATCCCGCGCAGTTTCCTGCTTATCCTTTGCCTGTTGAGTGCCACAAGCTGGGCGGCCCAGAGCCGTCTCGACATGGCCGGTCTGGTCAAACTGTTGCTGGCGCAAGGGTATCACGACATTCGGGAAGTGGAGCTGGAAGGGGACAAATTCGAGGTCAAAACCCTCAATCGCCAGGATCAGAAGGTGCATCTCATCGTCGATGCCTACACCGGCGAGATCAAACAACGAGAGGCCGATTAGGCCTCTTTTGCATTCCAGCGTCCCCGCATGGGGCGCAGCAGCTTCTCCCGTCTCGGCCAGAGCAGGGCGCAGGCCAGCAGCAGGTAGATGAGAGGCTCCCCCCAACCGCTCTTGAGCGACCACCAGTAGTGCACCGGCACCAGCAGGGCGATGGCATAGACCCAGTTGTGCAGCTTCTGCCATGCAGCGCCCATGCTGCGCTGCAATGCGGGCAGCGAAGTGATGCTGAGGGCGGCCAGCAGCAGCAGGGCCACCATCCCCACCACTATGTAGCTGCGCTTGACCAGCTCGCCGCCAATCAGCCCCCAGTCAAACTGCAGATCCAGCCCCAGCCACGCCATGAAGTGGAGCAGCGCCCAGGCAAAACACCAGAGCCCGAGGGGGCGGCGCAGCTTGATGAGCTGCCCCTGCCGCCAGCGCTTGGCCAGCGGCGACACCAGCAGGGTGAGCAGCAGCAGGTTGAGCGCCCCCTTGCCGAGGTAGTGGATAAGCTCTGGCACCGGATCGCCCCCCAGCAGACCTGCCGGAATGGCAAACCACAGCCAGAGCAGGAAGCCGAGAGCGCCCAGATGCACCAGTGCCCGCAAGCCGTTGATATGGGCCGGTTTCAATCTCAGTACCATTGGCGCAGATCCATCCCCTGATAGAGCGAGGCGACTTCGTCACCATAGCCGTTGAACATCAGGGTCGGCTGACGCTTGGCGCCAAACACCCCGCCCTCGCCGACAAAGCGCTCGCTGGCCTGACTCCAGCGCGGATGATCCACCTGCGGATTGACGTTGGCGTAGAAGCCATATTCGTTGGGAGCCAGCAGATTCCAGGTGGTCGGCGGCATCTCCTCCACCAGCCGGATCGAGACGATGCTCTTGATGCTCTTGAAGCCGTACTTCCACGGCACTACCAAGCGGATCGGCGCGCCATTCTGGGCGGGCAGGGTCTTGCCGTAGAGCCCCATCGCAAGGAAAGAGAGAGGGTGCATCGCCTCGTCGATACGCAGCCCTTCGACGTAGGGATACTCGATGCCGCCCCCCAACCTGGAGGCCTGCCCCGGCAGCTGTTTCGGATCAAACAGGGTTTCGAAGGCAACAAACTTGGCGCGACTGGTGGGCTCGGCACGGCGGATAATCTCCGCCAGCGAGATGCCGTTCCAGGGCAGTACCATGGACCAGGCTTCGACACAGCGCAGTCGGTAGATCCGCTCCTCCAACTCGCTCTTGTTGATGAGGTCCCACACATCGAGGGTAAAGGGCTTGGCCACCTCCCCCTCCACCTTGAGGGTCCAGGGTTCGGGCTTGAGGTAATGGCCGTTGCGAGCCGGGTCGGACTTGTCGGTGCCGAGCTCATAGAAGTTGTTGTAACTGGTTGCCTTCTCTTCCGGTGTCAGCACCATATTGGCCGGGCGCTCGGCAGGCTTGCTGTTGAGCGGCCTGCTGGCTAACAGGGGAGCATCCTCTTTGCCGCGCAGCAGGTCGAGCACTCCGGCCTGAGTGGGAAACGCCAGGGTGGCCGCGCCCAGACCCAGCCCCTTGAGAATAAGGCGGCGGTCCTGATAAACAGCTTCCGGGGTGACATCCTGTTCGGTGAGGGGGTGGGCGGTACGACGCTTGATCAACATGAAAAACTCCCGGGGCTGAGTGAGGCACTACGGATAAGACCCGCCCCGGCAGATTTTTATTTCACACAAATTTACATCATGTGGTGCAGGGGCAGTGCCTTGGCCATGGTGCCGACCAGAAACAGGACTACGAACACCAGCAGGGGAACGATCACATTTGGCGCCATCAGACTCACTCCATGAGCAGGACAGGGCCTCTAACTATGGCCGACTGTCAGGCCGGTCACCAATGAATTTTTTTCGCGAGCGCAAGCGTATTCCTGAGTTGAAAAGGGTGATGAAGATCACACACAATTCTGCCCCCGCTTGCCGCCCCGATTGCCGGGGGTAGGCTGCCCATTTTGCGAAGCCAACTGAAGAGTCGCCCCATGAGCCCACTGATCGCCATCGCCATCACTACTGGAATTCTCTCCGCCGTCTGGGGCTGGGTTGCCGTCGCGTTCGGCCTTATCTCCTGGGTCGGCTTTCTCGGCTGCACCAGCTATTTCGCGTCAAGCGGCGGCTACAAGGCGCTGCTGCAGACCATCTTCTGCAACACCAGCGGCATGCTGTGGGCACTGCTGCTGATCCATGGCGACAGTCTGTGGGGAGCGGGTGTGGCGGGTTATGTGATGACGGGGGTGGTCGCCACCCTGATGTGCGTACAGGCCAAGCAGCAGTGGCTCGGCTACATTCCCGGCACCTTTGCCGGTTGCTGTGCCACCTTCGGGGCGGCTGGCGAGTGGCGGCTGATCCTGCCCTCCCTCATCATTGGCGCCTTGTTCGGTTACCTGATGAAGGCGAGCGGCCTCTGGCTCTCCCATAAAACTCAAAAAGCCGATGCCGCTCCGGCGGTGGTTGATCCCGCCTGATTTATCCCTTCGATTTGAAGTTTGCTGCTTCGATACCGTGCCGATTCAATAACTTGTAAAAATCGGTGCGGTTTCTACCCGCCAGGTTGGCCGCCAGAGTCACGTTGCCCTCGGTAGTGCGCAGCAAACGGATCAGATATTCCTTCTCGAATTCGGCACGAGCCTCATTGAAGGAAGGGATGCCACCACCGCCGCCGCTCAGGGCGGACTCCACCATGGAGACCCCGATCACCGGGCTGCAACAGAGGCTGGCGAGTTGCTCCACCAGATTGCAGAGCTGACGCACGTTACCGGGCCAGGCAGCTGCGGCCAACATCGCCAGCGCCTCCGGCGAGAAGCCCATCGCGGCGCAGTCGCTGTGGCGGCAGCGATAATCATCCAGCGCCTGTCTGGCCAGCAGCGGAATGTCTTCACTGCGGGCACTGAGAGACGGTAAGGTGATATTGGCGACGTTGAGACGATAGAAGAGATCTTCCCGAAAGCGTCCCTCCTCCATCGCCTTGACCAGATCCTGATGGCTGGAGCTGAGCACACGCACCTCCGGCGTGCCCTGGCCATACTCCTCCATCACCTGCAGCAGCTTGGCCTGCAAGGATTCCGACAGGCTGCCAATTTCGTCGAGAAACAGGGTCGCCCCCTTGGCCTGCTCGAACAGCCCGGACTGACCATCTTCACCAAACAGTTGCAGATCGAGGGAAGCCCAGGGAATGGCGGCGCAGTTGATGGTATGGAGCGGCTTGTCGCGGCGCTGGCTGGCCTGGTGCAGCGCCTGCGCCATCGCCCCCTTGCCGGAGCCTGACGGCCCCATGATCAGTACCGGCACCTCCATGGTGGCGATGCTGTGAGCCTGGATCAGTAACTGTTCCAACTGGGGATTGCGGGTCAGGATCAGTGACTGCCACTCCTGCTGCTGTTTCGGCCGGGTCAGGCTGAGAGCATGCTCTATGGTGGCCAGCAGCTCATCCTTGTCAATGGGCTTGGTCAAAAAGCTGAAGACGCCGGAGCGGGTCGCCTGAATGGCATCCGGGATGGTGCCGTGGGCGGTCATGATGATCACCGGCAGCCCCAGCCACTGGGCCTGGATCCGCTCGAACAGCGCCAGACCGTCCATGCCCCCCATCCGCAGATCGCTCAGCACCAGATCGGCCCGCTGCTGGCGCAGCCGGTCGAGGGCTCCCTCCGCACTGTCGGCAGTATCCACCTCATAACCCTGACTGCGCAGCCGCATGCTCATCAGTTTGAGCAGGCTGACGTCATCATCCACCAGCAAGATCCGGCTCATGGTATTACCTCACGATGCTCGTTGAGCTTGCGCTGGTTGAGCTGGTCATCGATGGCGGTCAGCTGTTCGATCTGGCGACGCAACCGCTGGATCTCCTGACTCTGATCATCGCGTCGGCTGTCGCGAGCCAGCAGCTGTTCGCCGAGGGCAATCCAGCTGCGCAAAAATGCCTGCGCATCGAGACCCAGCTCGGGCAGCATCTGCTTCAGGCGCGCCAGCCCGGCGGTACGATTGGCCACCGATTCGGCCGGGTGGGAATCCACCATCGCCAGACTGACCCGGCTCTCCAGATCATCCGCCCCTTTCAGGCGTTGACGCTCCTGCATCCGCTGCTGGGGGTGACTGGCCAGCAACCAGTCGGAGTATTGCAGACGTACCTGCATCTCCTTGTTGGCAAACTCCATCCGCTTGGCAAAAGCGATATCGGTGGAGTTCTGCTGTTCGTGCTGTGGCAGCAGGGCGCAACCCGCGAGCAACCCCATCATCAGGGCTGGAAATACGCGCTGTATCTTCATAGTTCTCTTTTCAACGTCAACCTGAAGCAGACATCCGCCTGTTCATCTCTTACCAGAACCAACTCACCTCCGAGACTATGGGCAGACTCCCGTGCGATAGAGAGGCCCATACCAGAGCCTTTCAATACACCTTGTCGCACTGTACTGCCTTGTTCGAAGGGTTCAAAAATACGTTGCTGATCGGCAGCGGGGATCTCTGGCCCCTCGTTGGCTACCTCCAGCCAGCTTGTCTGTTCATCCTGCCCTGCCCTGATCCAGATATTGCCCCCGCTGGCGCCGTAACTGACAGCGTTGGAGAAGAGGTTATCGAGGATCAGTCTCAACCGGTAGGGCTCCGCCCACAGGGTAACCGGCCCGGTCGGCAAGTGTACACGGATCTGCTTGGACTCCAATGCCAACCGGTACTCGATGGTGAGTTCTGACAGCATGGGCAGCAGGGGGACAGATTCCAGCTCAAATGCCTCCTGCTGGGTGAGTCGATTGAAGTCGAGCAACCGCTCGATCAGGGTTTGCAAACGGCGACTGCTCTCGTCCAGCATCTGGCAGATCTCCAGCTGATCCGGCGTCAACGGCCCGACCAGCTGCTCGCAGAGCAGATCCGACCCCTCCCGCAGCACCGCTAGCGGGGTCTTGAGCTCGTGGGAAACATGACGCAGAAACTGGTACTTTTGCTGCTCCAGCTCCTTGAGCTTGTCGTAAAGCCAGAGGATCCGCTCCCCCAGCAACACCAGCTCGGCGGGGCCATCTACCGGCCTTGGATCCGGCTCGACCCCCGCCCCCAGGCTCAAGATGCGCGACTCAATCTGTCGTACCGGATGGATGATCAGGTAGGTGAAGATAAAGACCATCAGCAGGCTGAGCGCCGCTACAGCGCCGCTCACCCACCAGAGCTCCCTGGTCAGTCCGGCGATGGTGAGTCGCACCCGATCCATGTGTTCGTCAACCCGGCTGCGGGTGACCATCTCAAGCTGCTTGTTGGCATCGTTAAACAGCTCTAGCTTGTCCCCCGCCACCGCAGCCTGGGCCAGCGCGGCATCCTGCAAGCTGTCGAGCCAAGCCAGCCCCTGATCGAGCCCCCTGTAGAGCTGACCGTCGGAGATAGAGCTGCGATGTTCTGCCAGCAACACCCGATACCCGTCGAGTTGCTGCTGGTAGCTGGTGAGGCTGCGGCGATCACCCAGCACCGCGAAGCGGCGCAAGGTGCGTTCGATATCGATGGCCTGCGCCGTCAGTAGGGTGGCGCGGCGGGTATCCTTGACCGCCCGCTCCATCTCGTCGCTGGTGAGTTGGCTGAGGTGGGCAAGGGAGGTGCTGTTGTGCCAGATCATGCCGCCCAGCGGCATCAATACCAGCACGAATCCCATCAATACCACCTGCAGCAGGGAGCGTGGGCGAACCTTGGTCATCATCTCTTCTCTTGCGTTCTCACCGGTGCGCCAGCATAGCTGCACCGCCCAGAAAAACAAAACCGGCCAACAGGCCGGTTTGGATTATCTGGATTGTGGTGATTCACGCCAACGCGACAGAGGCCAGACAGATAATCATGATCAGCGCCAGCGCACCCGAAGCGGTCAACAGCGCCCATTTCAGCTCCACACTCATGCAAACCTCCTTTCTGCCAATCAGTGCCGGATCACAATAGATAAGACAATGTTAAGCCATAGTTAATCCGATAACCGTGAGCTGCGTATACATTTCAGATGAGCCCAACCCCGGGAAGGTCAGCATGTTCTATCTGTGTAGCATTGGTTCCAATATTGACCCGCATATCCATGTCAGCCGCGCGCTGGCCGAGCTGTTTGAGAACGTCGGTCCCCTTCGGCTGAGTTCGGTGATCCGCACCAAGCCGGTGGGAATGCACTCCAGCCACGACTTTCTCAACTGCCTGCTGGTGGTGGAGAGCCCGCTCGATGCCGCCCGCCTCAAGCAGCACTTTGTCGCCCTCGAGGTGGCTCACGGCCGTGATCGCAGCGATCCGCTCTGCAAGGTGCACGACCGGCCACTCGACATCGATATTCTGGCCAGCAACAGGAGCGGTGACTTTGCCTCGGCAGAGGTCGATTCCTATCTGGCGGAGCTGCTGGCAGAGCTATACGGCCATGGCGAGGTGCATGACCCCAAGGTGGCGCTGCAAGTGACGCTCCCCGCCCAGTCGGGCAAGCTCAAACCCGGCAAGGGCTTGCTGACCCGGCAGGTCGGGCTGGGGCCGCTGGTGCTCGGCAACCCCTCAGAGGTTGGCCAGAGCACGCCCGCCATCTACCTTGATGCTGGCACCCGTCATATAACTGTTCCCCACCAGTAGCTGCACCGCCTGCCAGATGGGCTCAAGTCCACCCTCCCGCGCCAGCGGCGTTTTCGCCAACACCTGCTGGCGCCAGCTCTCGTCATGTTCATCGAGAAACAGGATCGGCCCTGGCTCTATGGTGTTGACCCGAACCGTGGGCGCCAGCTCGCGGGCAAAGCTCATGGCCAGCGAATGGGCTCCCGCCTTGGTGGCCACATAGCTGGCAAAACGGGGGGCCGGGGCATGGATATAGATATCGGTGATGTGAATGATGCTGGCGTTGGGGTTGCTGGCAAGCTGAGGGGCCAGCGCCCGGTTAAGCTGGAAGGGGGCCGCCATGTGTACCCGGTAGAACTGCTCGAACTGGGCCAGTTGCGCCGCCGGATCAGTTGCCTGAGGTTCGAAAGCAGAGGCGTTGTGGATCACCAGCGCCAGATCCTGATGGGCAGCCAGCACATCGATCAGCTTGCCAACGTCCTCTTCCCGGCCAAAATCCGCCTGCACCAGTTCGACCCCCAATGCAGCCAGCGTGGCCAGCTCCGGCCGCTCGCTGCGATAGCTGCCCGTCACCTGCCAACCCGCTGCCACCAGCTGTTCACAGAGATAAAATCCGAGTCGACGGCCACAGCCCGTTACCAATGCACGCATATGATCTCCTTTCCCTTTCATGGTCTTGCATGAACGAAGCCCGCCTGCCAGCGGATCACCGCCGATGGCTTGTGCCTATCAATCCCTGCGGCACAAGCCATTGGTCGCGGGCCACCCACCCGCGTCATAGTGGCGGCATCCCCCTCTTGCGGAGTCACCACCATGCTGAAAGTACACCACCACATGGGTCGCCTGACCCACTCCCTCACTGCCGGACTCGGCCTGGCCGAGGCGCTGGATCGCCTGCATCAATCGGGTCTTGGCGGCCTGCCGGTGCTGGATGAGCAAAAACGGCTTATCGGCTTTCTTTCCGAACAAGACTGCATTCCCAGCCTGCTCACCGGCAGCTACCACTGCGATACCCGCACCAGGGTGGAGGATCTGATGAACCGCTCGCCCCTCTCGGTCGGGCCGGATGAGAGCATTCTGGATCTGGCTCGCCAGATGGCCGATGCCAAGCCCAAGATCTACCCGGTGCTGCAACAGGGCAAGGTGATCGGCATCATCAGCCGCCGTCAGGTGATGCAGGCCCTCAACCAGCAGATGAAGGTGTGCCAGCAGACCTAGATCTGGTAACGCCCCTTGTCACCGATATCGAAGTGCAGGGGCATCCGCCACTTGGCCAGCGCCAGCAAGGTCAACAGGGCCCCGCATACCAGCGCCACCAGTGCGGCGGCCCACTCCACCCGCAACCACTCCAGCAGCCATAACGCCGGCAGCAAAATGGGCACCAGCTTGATGCCGGGAATCGAGAAGCAAAACTGCTCCTTGAACGCCAGCCCGGAGAGGGTCGCCAAGGCCGCTCCCAGCACCAGCGCATCCGGCGCTCCTACCGCAGCCAGGGCCAGCGCGCCCCAACCAAATCCCTGCAGAATCAGGCGAATCCGCTTGTCGTAGATATGCAGCGAGAAGCCGCAGATTGCGCTTGCCACTGCCAGCGACATCAACCATTGTGCCGACGGAAGCAGTGCCATCCCGCTCAGCAGCGCCGCACCGCGGCAAAGCAGCAACAGGGCAGCCGCACTCAAGCCAAGGCGGTAGAGCGAGACGGTCAACTTGTCGATCCCGTCCAGCGGGCTCTCGATTTCAGGATTTGCCATAAACAGTCGCTTCTAACGGATCAGGTGCCATCCAATATACTGGAATCAGGTCTTGGAATATCTTCAAACGGGCTCAGGAGACGTAGTTTGCGTGTGATCCCCCTGTTTTGGTTGCTGTTTCCACTCGGATTGCCCGCCAAGGAGCTGGTGATCTGCGGCACCATGGAGCCCCCGCTCAAGTATCTCGATGCCGATCAGAAACCCCGCGGACTCGATATCGATATCGTCACCGCCATATTCGACAAGCTGGAGACGCCCTTTCGGGTCGAGCTGGCCGACTCCGGCGCCCGCCTCACCCGTAATGCCGAAACCGGCGCCTGCGATCTGGTGATGACCCACTCCTACAAGGCAGAGCGGGAGAGTTATCTCATCTATCCCCAACAGGCCCATCTACGCCACAGCTGGCACTTCTTCGTGCGCAAGGCGGACCTGCTGAAGATCCGTTACGAAACGCTGGCCGATCTCAAACCCTGGCGCATCGGCGTGACCAAGGATTTCTCCTATACCCCTGAACTGGCAGCGGCCATGACCGACCCGGCCTATCAGTTTCAGGAGATCACCATGAACCAGCTGCAACTGCGCAAACTGCTGGCAGGACGCATCGATACCGTGCCCATGCCACTGGTCACCGCCTTCACCCAGATCAAAGAGGAGGGGCTGACGGGCAAGGTCGATTACCTGCCCAAACCGCTCAAGAGCAGCCCCTACTTCAACACCTGGGCCCGCGCACGAGCGGATGCACAGACTCCCGCCCTGATGGCGGCCTACGATGCCGAACTGCTGCGCATGAAGCGAAACGGCAGCCTCAAGGTCCTCTACGACAAGTACGCCATCCCCTATATCGAACCCTGATCAGCCGGTCAGGGCTTCACGTCCCGCAGGATCGGATTCTGCAGCGAGATCAGGGTTTCAGTGGACTGGATCTCGTCGATGGTCTGGATCTTGTTGATCAGCACTATCTGCAGCTCGTCGATGGAGCGGGTCATCACCTTCATGAAGATGCTGTAGTGGCCCGTGGTGTAGTAGGCCTCCACCACTTCGTCCAGCGCCTGCAGCTTGGCCAGTGCCGAGGGGTAATCCTTGGCACTCTTCAGATTGATCCCGATAAAGCAGCAGACGTCGTAACCCAACTTCTTGGGGTTCACCTGCACCCGTGTCCCCTCGATGATCCCCGCCTGTTTCATCTTCTCCACCCGCACATGGATGGTGCCCGGGCTGACCGCCAGTTGTTTCGCAAGCTCAGCGTAAGGGATCCGCGCATTCTCCATCAGAGCGGTGAGGATGGCCTGATCGAGATTATCGATCCGGTAATTTTCCGGCATTTTTTTGCACTCCCGTTAACGATACCTCATTAAAAACCGGCTTATTTTGAAGAAAAAAATACACAAAACCTATTTATATTATCGAATATTGAATTTTGTTGGCATTCCGTTGAAGAATCACCACATCCAACGGGGTTTGAAACAGGAATTCAGCATGAAACAGCACTACATTCGCAGCCAACAGCAGATCAGCTTCGTCAAAGAGATGTTCTCCCGCCAACTCGCCCAGCAACTGGGTCTGATGGAGGTGCAAGCCCCCATTCTGAGCCGGGTCGGTGATGGTACTCAGGACAACCTCTCTGGCCACGAGAATGCAGTGCAGGTCAAAGTGAAGACCCTGCCGGAGCACAGCTACGAAGTGGTCCATTCACTGGCCAAATGGAAGCGCCAGACCCTGGGTCGCTTCGGTTTCGGCCCGGGCGAAGGGATCTACACCCACATGAAGGCGCTGCGTCCGGATGAAGACAAGCTCACCCCCATCCACTCCGTCTACGTGGATCAGTGGGACTGGGAGAAGGTGATGCCGAGCGAGCGCCGCGATCTTGCCTATCTGCAGGAAACCGTGCGCGGCATCTGGGCCGCCATCAAGGCCACCGAGCGCGCGGTCTGTGCCGAGCATGAGTTGACCCCCTTCCTGCCGACCGAGATCCAGTTCCTGCACAGCGAAGAGCTGCTGGCCCGTTACCCGGACCTCGATGCCAAGGGTCGCGAGCGTGCCATCGCCAAAGAGCTGGGCGCCGTGTTCCTGATCGGTATCGGCGGTGCGCTCTCCCACGGTGAGCGCCACGATGTGCGCGCCCCGGATTACGACGACTGGAGCAGCCACAGCGAGCTGGGTCTGGCGGGTCTGAACGGCGACATTCTGGTGTGGAACCCGGTGCTGCAAGACAGCTTCGAGATCTCCTCCATGGGGATCCGGGTCGATGCCGAGGCACTGCGCCGCCAGCTGGCCATCACCGGCGACGAGGATCGCCTGCAGTACGACTGGCATCAGGATCTGCTGGCCGCACGGATGCCGCAGACCATCGGCGGCGGCATCGGCCAATCCCGTCTGGCCATGCTGTTGCTGCAAAAAGAGCATATTGGTCAGGTGCAGGTCGGCGTCTGGCCAGCCGAGATGAAAGCCGCCGTGCAAGGCATGCTGTAACGAATGAAAGCCATGCCGGCGTCATCGCCGCCGGCATGGCAACAGGCAGGTGGCCGTCGGGGTTGAGCGAGCGCATCCCCGGCAGGCTGTAAGAGGCGAGGCCAGCAGTGGCCGCGCTTCGCAATCGGGGGCTTGCCCCTGCGACCCGCTCAACCCACGTCAGGTCGCTTCACTACATTCCTCCCGGCAATCTTCGGATTGCCGTTTTTTTTACGCCGAAAACCGGAACTCGAACCCGGCTCCGATCTGGCGCTGGTGCGGTAACTCCGCCTTTCTGCTGCCGGTACAGTGGCAGGCAAACAACTGCTCTACCGCCTCTCCCTGCAGATAGGTGCCGAGCGCCGCCGCCCGCTCTGGGCCGGAGAACTTCAGGTGCAGGCCACCGATGACGGCATGGATCCGCTCGTCACCACACACCTCCTTGGCCCGTTCGATGATGTTTTCGACCCCGGCGTGACCGCAGCCGATAAAGACGATAAGGCCCTTGGAGCTCTTAAAAGCCAGTGCCGAGTCGTCGCTGATGAGGTCTTTCTCCACCCGCCCACCCCGCACTATGTAGCCGAGCAGCGAAGGCGCAGCCCGGTCGCGCCGCACAATGCTGCCGAGGAACACCAGACGATCCGAGAGCCACACCGGCTCGGCTGAGCAGTGGGGAAGCAAGCCTCTGGCCGGCAGCGACTCCCGAGCCAGCGCCCCCGACAGGCGATAGAGGTTGCGTCGCCAGAAGGGCAGCGACAGGAAGTAGCCCCGCTCGCAAAACACGTCCGGACAGGCGATGAGCGGGATGGGTCTTGGATAGACGGGCAGCGAGCCGACCCCGCCCACATGGTCATAATGACCGTGGGAGAGCACCACATGGGTGAGCGAGGCGAGATCGATCCCCATCACGGCGGCGTTGTGGCACAGCGCCCGGCCACGGCCGCTATCAAACAGCACCCTGAGGCCGTCACACTCCAGCAGCAGCGCCAACCCTCGCTCGGGCAGACAGCCTGGCAGATGAACGTCGTCATCCACCAGCACGGAAAACTTCAGCATCTCGCTTCCCCTGAAAACAAAACGCAGGCACAAGGCCTGCGTTTTTCATCGACAATCCCATTACTGGGTCATGGTGAGGCCGTTGCTGTCGGCTCCCAGCAGCAGTTTCTTGCCGGGAACGATGCGACCGGAGAGCAGCGCCTGCGCCAGCGGGTTCTCCACCTTCTGCTGGATCGCCCGCTTGAGGGGTCGTGCCCCGTAGACGGGGTCGAACCCGGCATGCACCAGCTTCTCGAGCAGCGCTTCGCTCACCTCCACCTCGTAACCCTGAGCCTCCAGACGGCCCATCAGGCTCTTGAGCTGGATCCGGGCGATGGACTTGATGTGCTCCTCGCCGAGTGGATGGAACACCACGGTCTCGTCGATCCGGTTGATAAACTCCGGCCGGAAACTGCGGGTCAGCACATCCATCAGCATGGCCTTCATCTCGTCGTAATCCTTCTCGGAGTGGTGCTCCTGAATCAGATCCGACCCGAGGTTGGAGGTCATGATCACCACCGAGTTGCGGAAATCGACGGTGCGACCCTGACCATCGGTCAGGCGGCCATCATCAAGCACCTGCAACAGGATGTTGAACACATCCGGATGTGCCTTCTCCACCTCGTCCAGCAGGATCACCGAGTAGGGACGACGGCGTACCGCCTCGGTCAGATAACCGCCCTCTTCATAACCCACGTATCCGGGAGGTGCCCCCACCAGACGGGCCACACTGTGTTTCTCCATGAACTCGGACATATCGATCCGCACCATGGCATCCTGGGTATCGAACAGGAACTCCGCCAGCGCCTTGCACAGCTCGGTCTTGCCCACCCCGGTGGGCCCCAGGAACAGGAAGGAGCCGATGGGGCGATTCGGATCTGAGAGCCCGGCACGGGAGCGGCGAATGGCGTTGGAGACCGCATCGACCGCCTCTTCCTGACCAATCACCCGGCTGTGCAGCTGATCTTCCATCCGCAGCAGCTTGTCGCGCTCCCCTTCCAGCATGCGGGCGACCGGAATACCGGTCCAGCGGGCCAGGACATCTGCAATCTCCACGTCAGTGACCCGGTTGCGCAGCAAACTGGTCTCCTGCATCTCGGCCTGAGTGGCGAGATCCAGCTGTTTCTCCAGCTCCGGAATGCGGCCGTACTGCAGCTCGGACATCCGACCCAGGTCGCCTGCGCGGCGCGCCACGTCGAGATCCTGACGGGCCTGCTCCAGCGCAGCCTTGATATGCTGGGTACCGGCGAGGGCGGCTTTCTCGGCCTTCCACACTTCGTCCAGCTCGTTGTATTCCCGATCTTTTTCGCCAATCTCCTGATTGATCAGCTCCAGACGCTTGCGGCTGGCGTCGTCGTCCTCCTTCATCAGCGCCTGCTGCTCCAGCTTGAGCTGGATGATGCGCCGCTCGAGGCGATCGAGCGCCTCCGGCTTGGAGTCGATCTGCAACCGGATGCTGGCTGCCGCCTCGTCGATAAGGTCGATGGCCTTGTCCGGCAACTGACGATCCGCAATGTAGCGGTGCGACAACTGGGCCGCCGCCACGATGGCGGGGTCGGTGATCTGCACATGGTGGTGCAGCTCGTAACGCTCTTTCAGGCCGCGCAGGATGGCGATGGTATCTTCGACTGTCGGCTCTTCCACCAGCACCTTCTGGAAACGGCGCTCCAGCGCGGCATCCTTCTCGATAAACTGGCGATACTCGTCCAGGGTGGTGGCACCGACGCAGTGCAGCTCGCCCCGTGCCAGCGCAGGCTTGAGCATGTTGCCCGCATCCATGGCCCCTTCGCCCTTGCCGGCGCCGACCATGGTGTGCAGCTCGTCGATGAAGAGGATGACGTTGCCCTCCTCCTTGGCGAGATCGCTCAGCACGGCCTTGAGCCGCTCCTCGAACTCGCCGCGATATTTGGCACCGGCCACCAGCGCCCCCATGTCCAGCGACAGCACCCGCTTGTTCTTGAGCCCCTCCGGCACCTCGCCGTTGATGATGCGCTGGGCCAGACCTTCGACGATGGCGGTTTTACCGACACCGGGTGCCCCGATCAGCACGGGGTTGTTCTTGGTACGGCGTTGCAGCACCTGAATGGTGCGGCGGATCTCGTCATCCCGGCCGATCACCGGGTCGAGCTTGCCGAGTTCGGCCCGCTCGGTCAGATCGATGGTGTATTTCTCCAGCGCCTGGCGGTTCTCCTCGGCGTTGGCATCCTCCACCTTCTTGCCACCACGCACCTTGTCGATGGCCGCTTCGAGTTTCTCTTTGGTCAGCCCCTGAGCGCGCAGCAGCTCGCCCAGCGTACCCTTGTCGTCGAGGGCCGCCAGCACGAACAGTTCGGATGAGATGAACTGATCCTTGCGCTGCTGGGCCAGCTTGTCGCAGACGTTGAGCAGACGGCCGAGGCCGTTGGAAAGCTGTACATCCCCTTCCACACCGCTGACGCGCGGCAGGCGATCCAGCTCCTCGCCGAGGCGGGAGCGCAGGGCATTGATATCCATCCCGGTCAGGGTGAGCAACGGACGGATAGAGCCGCCATCCTGATTGACCAGTGCGGTCATCAGGTGAACGGGTTCGATGAATTGGTGGTCACGACCCAGTGCCAAAGACTGGGCATCGGAAATAGCAATCTGGAATTTGCTGGTAAGGCGATCGAGGCGCATTGCACTCCCCCTTCAAACAGGCAGACGCCGCTTGCGCGGCAAACAACATAACTTTCTGAGATGAAAGATGAGGCCCGTACGGGCTATTTCAAGGGCTGTGACTGGTTATTTTTTCTGCAAAGCGGGGAGGGGACAGGATCACCGCCTCTCTCATACGGATCTGTTCTTGAAAGAGACGGGCTATTACTTGGCGGGTGATTGCTTAGCGGGCCAACCAGATGAGGGAGGCCATCCGGCCGGTCTGGCCATCGCGACGATAAGAGTAGAACTGCTCGCTGTCGCTGAAGGTGCAGTATTCGCCGCCATAGACGGCGGTAACGCCAGCGCGGGCGAGGCGCAGCCTAGCCAGTTGGTAGATATCCGCCAGCCATTTGCCGTCGTTGGTGGAAGGCACGAAAGCCGCGACCGCTTCAGCCTGCTCAGCCATAAAGGCTTCGCGCACCTCTCCCCCCACTTCAAATGCAGTGGGGCCAATGGCCGGGCCCATCCAGGCCAGGATCTCGCCCGGCTCGCAGACCATGGCGGCGATACTCGCCTCCAGCACGCCCTCTTTCAGTCCACGCCAGCCAGCATGGGCGGCGGCCACCACTGTGCCTGCCCGATCGCAGAACAGCACCGGCAGACAGTCGGCGGTCATCACGATGCAGGCCTGATCCGCCTCATGGGCGCAGGCGGCATCGGCATCCGGCGCCTGCTGATAATGGCTGCTGACTGGATGAACCACGGTGCCGTGCACCTGATTGAGCCAGTTAAGGGGCCCCGGGATGGCGGCCGCCTGCTGCAGCCGGGCCCGATTGGCCTCGACTCGCACCGGTTCATCCCCCACATGGGCGCCCAGATTGAGACCGGCAAAGACCCCTTCGCTGACGCCACCGTCACGGGTGGTCGAAAGCGCCCGGACGCGCGCTGGCGCAGGCCAGTCGGGTTCAATCCATTTCATTGCTCACTCCTTCACGCTCTATCGTTCAAATGGAAACGGGGCTCTTGGCTGCAACCAGTCAAGACGCCCCGTTTCAAGGTTCTGTGTGCTACGCGCTGTATCGGCGGGTTACGGCAGAAGTTGTCGCAATACCGCCAGATTCATCACCCTTTCCAGACCAGCTCGTCCAGGTTGGCGAGGGCTATTCAGGAGTGCAGTGCCTCAATCAAGCCACTATTTCCAGACCAATTCATCCGGATTGGCGAGGGTGTCGGCACGCAGCACCTCCATCAGCGCCACCATGTCTTGCGGCGTGGGGGAGTGCCACTGCATCACTTCACCCGTGATGGGATGAGCCAGCTGCAGCATGGTGGCGTGCAGCGCCTGACGATGGAAGTTGCGCAGCGCCTCGGTCAGCTCGGGGGTCGCGTTGCGCAGCGGGCGCAGACGGCCACCGTAGGCGGGATCCCCCACCAGCGGGTGCTTGATGTGGGCCATGTGGACACGGATCTGGTGGGTACGGCCGGTCTCCAGACGCAGACGCAGACGGGTGTGGCCACGGAACTTCTCGTGCACCCGGTAGTGAGTCACGGAGGGACGGCCATTGGGCACCACGGCCATGTGGGTACGCTGGGTCGGGTGACGGCCGATGGGCGCATCAACGGTGCCGCCGGCGGTCATGTGACCGATGGCGATCGCTTCGTACTCACGGGTGATCTGGCGCGCCTGCAACGCTTCCACCAGATGGGTCTGTGCGGGTACGGTTTTGGCAACCACCATCAAACCTGTGGTGTCTTTATCCAGACGGTGCACGATACCGGCGCGGGGCACCTCGGCAATGCCGGGGTAGCGGTGCAGCAGGGCGTTGAGGATGGTGCCATCCGGCGTACCTGCGCCCGGGTGAACCACCAGACCGGCCGGTTTGTCGATCACCAGAATGTGTTCATCTTCATAAACGATGTTGAGCTCGATATCCTGGGCATCCCAGCGAGTATCATCTTCCAACTCGACATTCACATGCACCTGCTGCCCGGCCAGAATCTTCTCGCGCGGGGTGTTGGCAACCTGACCGTCCAGGGTCACTCTGTCCTGTAAAATCCACTCCTTGATGCGGGTGCGGGAGTAGTCTGGAAACAATTCGGCCAGGGCCTGGTCGAGTCGCTGCCCGAATTGGTGATCCTGGAATTCGCCTGTCAGTTCAATATGCTGGCTCATGTATGGTCTCTTGAGCGGGGGGTATCAATTCGAAATAATCCGGGTATTCTAGCTTTTCTTTTAGCCAAGCATAACGGATACTTTGCCAATTTCGTGGAAATGGACCGGATGTTGTTGATGGGAAAGAAGTCTCACCTGCTGATGTCGCTCGCCTTGGTCGCTACCTTGATCACAGGCTGTTCCAGCACCAAACCCAAGGTACCCGACGAACCGCCGGAGACCCTGTACCAGAAAGCACGCCTCAAACTGGACGTTGGCAATTACGTGCAAGCCACTGAATTGCTGGAGGCTTTGGACTCTCGCTATCCGTTCGGTGCCTACTCCAACCAGGTGCAGCTTGACCTCATCTATGCCTACTACAAGCAGGATGATACCGCTCAGGCGATCGCCAATATCGACCGTTTTATCCGCCTCAATCCGGCGCATAAAAATATCGATTACGTCTTCTATATGCGCGGCCTGACCAACATGGCGGCGGATTACAACTTCTTCCAGAGCCTGTTCGGTATCGGTCGGGACGACAAAGACCCTGCTTATGCCCGTCAGGCATTCCAGGACTTCAAGACCCTGCTGCAGAACTACCCCAACAGTGTCTATGCCGCCGATGCCCGCGCCCGCATGATTGGCCTGAAGAATCGTCTGGCCCGATATGACCTGAGCGTGGCCGAGTATTACGTGAAGCGTGATGCACTGGTCGCAGCCGCCAACCGGGCCAAGCTGATTGTCGAAACCTACCCCGACACAGCCGAAACCGAGAAGGCACTGGAGATCATGGTCGAGTCTTACGACGCCCTGAAGATGCCGCAGCTGGCCAAGCATGCCCGCGAAGTGCTGGCCAAGAACTACCCGGAGAACCGCCTCGGCCGTGGCTGAGTGATACGGATAAACCGGTAATAAAAAAACCGATGCCAAGGCATCGGTTTTTTTATCTTTGCAATCCACCAATCCGGCTGGGTGAAGTTCCTGCAACCCATAGCGGTCGCGGCCCCTCACACCCCATCTATCCCATTCATTAGCCACCTGCGAGATGGCCGCATCGTGAAGTTCGCTTATCACCAAGGGTTGCAAACCCGCTGTCAGCCCGACGCCAGGCCGGGAAGAGCGGAACCGTCACCACACGGCCATATTGCCTCATACAGTGCCCCTGAATGGGAATAGATGGCTTAATGGCACTGTAATCCTGTCACCAGAGTCAGTAGTTGCCCTTTGTCCGAGCGCAGAGCGGTCTGGGCCAGCAACTGATAGGGAATCCCCTCCAGCAGCTTGACCCTCTCCCCGGCCGTACCATTGACCAACACGGCATCAAACCGGGCATCACGACAGGCAACCACATCCCTCACTTTCTCCCTGTCCAGATTCATTACCCGCATCTCTTCATAGGCAGATAGCAGACCAAGCTCCGTCTCCCCCAATTGCCAGCCGGCGATGCGATCCCGCTTCTCGAGCGGTATTCCCTCAAGCAACCGGGCCATCTTTCCCGATACTCCCTTGGCGGCATCGATCAAGGGGTAAACCAGTGTAAAGGTGAGCAGAAACATGATGGCCACCGAGCTGGCAACATGAGTAGCGCCATGCACCTCCTTGCGCCGCAACAACAGCGCCAGCGCAATCACGAAAAGCATACTGGCGGGGATATAACGCCACCCCAGCTTGCTGGCGACCTGTAGCACGTCTGCCGGAACATGACTGGCCACCGGTAGTGAAGGGCCCAGCAGAGGTAGCCCTATGACCACGACACAGAACAGCAGCATGAAACAGAGCCATCCCCGACCATAGCGAGCCGTCCATCCCGGCCAGTTCAGGCTGACCTGACCCAGCATGATGGCAAATACCGGCAACAACGGAAAAAGATAGAGGGTGCGCTTGGTGGATGAGAGGGTTAACAGCAAAAGGGTGCCCACTGCCCAGCACAACAGAAATAACCTCTCACGACTCCAGCGTCGCTGTTTGATGGTTTGCCAACCCCAATAGAAAATGAATGGCAACCAGGGGATGGTATATTCAGCCATCCCCAATAAATAATAGAGATAGGCCCCTTTCTTGATATGGCCGAGTTCGGTCGAGGTGCCTGTCAGGCGGCCTACCTGATTCTGCCAGAACCACTCATTCCATAAAGCATCGCCATCGAGATGATTAATTAATTCACGAATCCACGCTGCCACTGGCAATATAAAACAGAGCAGCATCAGCAGATGCTGCCAGATAAATCCTGGCAGTTTTTTGTCGATGGCGGCACATCTTGCAGCGAAGAAGAATAGCGGGAACCAGCCAAAAAAAACTGTCAGTGGCCCAATAGGACCTTTTGCCATAAAACAGCCCGCCAACCCTATTCCGGCCAGTATCGCCATCCACCGACGGCTTACAAGGTAATATTCTGAAAATGCCCAAAGGGTAAATATGACAAAGAAGGCAAGCGCACTGTCCGTTCTGATCCAGTGCGTGTTGATGATAAATCCTTCCATGGTGCCCAGTGCGATCACCGACCAGATCGCGGCCGATCTATTGCCAAGCAGGCGATAGGCCAGCAGGCCGGTAAAGAGCAGCATACCCGCCGCCCAGACCACGCCCGCCAACCGCAGGCTATTGGTCACCCCCAGCCAGGATTCAAACCCATCAAGAAACGGCAGAGCGGCCATATAGAAGAGCGGCGGCTTCTCGATAAAGCTGTGCCCGCCAAGGGTCGGTACCACCCAATCGCCATTGCGGTACATCTCGAGTGCAATAGCCGCTTCGCGAGGTTCATCAGGCGTCCAGAGCTGATGGTCAAACTGGCCAAACAGCAGCACCAGCGTAACCAGCAGCAACATCCAGCAGAGCGTGCGCTCCGAAATATCAGCACTCTGCATGGCTCATACCTTCTGTAATGGTCTCCCCACGCCCGATGGCATAGTAGGAAAAGCCCAGCCCCTTCATCTTGAGCGGATCGTAGAGATTGCGACCATCGACGATGAGGGGGTGCGCCAGCATCTTCCTGATCTGGGCAAAATCGGGCGCCTTGAACTCGTTCCACTCGGTACAGATGACCAACGCATCCGCCCCCGCCAGCGCTGCCTCCCTGGTCCCCATCAGCGACAGCTCGGGCTGGCAACCATAGATACGCTGTGCCTCCTTCATCGCCACCGGATCGAAGGCCTGCACCCGGGCCCCCTCCTGCCAGAGCGCCTCCATCAACACCCGGCTCGGCGCTTCGCGCATGTCATCCGTATTGGGCTTGAAGGCGAGTCCCCAGATGGCGATGGTCTTGCCCGCCAGCGACTCGCCTCGCTCGTGAAAGTGGCAGGCCAGGGTGTCGAAGAGCTTGAACTTCTGCCGCTCGTTGACCCGCTCCACCGCACGAATAAGCGGCGTGTCGTAGTCGAGGGCCGCTGCAGTCGCCAGAAATGCCCTCACATCCTTGGGGAAACAGGATCCGCCATAACCACAACCGGGATAGATAAACTGGTAGCCGATGCGCTGGTCGGCACCAATCCCCTGCCGCACCAGCTCGATATCGGCACCGACCCGCTCGGCCAGCCCGGCCATCTCGTTGATAAAGCTGATCTTGGTGGCCAGCATGCAGTTGGCGGCGTACTTGGTCAGCTCGGCACTGCGAACATCCATAAACAGAATGCGGTCGTGATTGCGATTAAATGGCTCATACAACTCGCGCATCACGGCTCTGGAACGCTCCTTGCTGGTGCCGATAACAATGCGATCCGGGCGCTGGCAATCCCTGACGGCCGCCCCCTCTTTCAGAAATTCCGGATTGGAGACCACATCGAATTCAAACTGCTTGCCAAGTTCGGCCTGCTGCTCCCTGACCCAGTAAAACACCTTGTCTGCCGTACCAACCGGCACGGTGGATTTGTTGACGATGATCACCTCATCTGCGCGATGCTGGGCAATCGATCTCGCCACCGCCCTGACGGCGCTCAGATCGGCCGAACCATCCTCATCAGGGGGCGTACCGACGGCGATAAATTGCACGTCACCATGGGTAACCGCCATGGGAATATCCGTGGTGAATGTCAGCGAGCCATTTTGCAATGTCTGGTGTAATAACACATCCAGTCCCGGCTCATATATTGGTAATTCGCCATGGGATAATTTATTTATTTTATCTGCATCGAGATCGATACAAACAACCTGGTGCCCTACATCTGCCAATACAATTGCCTGTACCAGTCCGACATAGCCACTGCCAAACACTGTGATATTCATAACGATTTTTCCATAATGCGTAATGATGGAAACTTTACATCCTTTACTCAATTGCACTACGGGCAATTTGTAACAAGCAATGTCAATTCTGAATGACACCCAACCTGTTGAGCAATAGCAGATGATTTAGGTGGCGACAGTCAAAAAAGTGGCTAAACACCAACCTAAAATAAAGCCAAGCGATTTTTTGTTACGAGATATTTCCATATTAAGCCACGCCATCAAAACGGCAGCAATTGTTACCAAGTGTTGCTGTGCGCTTGAATAAAAACTCGTTATTCAGCTACTTTCAAAATATATCGAGCAATCTCGATACTTTCCCCAAGCATATTTCCAGTGAAAATCAGCAATGCAGATTTTCATCGTCATTTTATTTTTTGCGACATTAAGACCGGAGTCGTATGAAAGACTTTCTGCCATTCTCAAAGCCTGCCATGGGCGAGGCCGAGATCCTTGCCGTCAGCGAGGTGTTGCAATCGGGATGGATCACCACGGGCCCGAAAAATCATGAGCTGGAGCAGCGTTTCTGCGAGACCTTTGGCTGCCAGCATGCGGTCGCGCTTTGCTCCGCGACCGCGGGCATGCATGTCACCCTGATGGCGCTGGGGATTGGCCCGGGTGACCAGGTGATCACGCCCTCCCAGACCTGGGTCTCCACCATCAACATCATCACCCTGCTGGGGGCCACCCCGGTCTTTGTCGATGTGGACAAGGATACTCTGATGGTCAGCGCCGACCAGATAGCGCCGCTCATCACCCCCAACACCCGGGCCATCATCCCGGTCCACTACGCAGGGGCACCGGTCGACCTCGACCCCATCCTCGCCCTGGGTCGCCAGCACGATATTCCAGTCATCGAAGATGCCGCCCATGCAGTCGGCACCCGCTATCGCGCGCGCTGGGTCGGGGAAACCGGCACCGCCATCTTCTCTTTCCACGCCATCAAAAATCTTACCTGTGCCGAGGGAGGAATGCTGGTGACCGATGACCAGGCGCTGGCCGACAAGGCTCGCATGCTGAAATTTCACGGCCTGGGAGTCGATGCCTTCGACCGCATGACGCAGGGACGCAAGCCGCAGGCGGAGGTGATCATGCCGGGCTTCAAATACAACCTGGCCGACATCAACGCCGCCATCGCCCTGGTGCAGCTGGCCCGCCTGCCCGAGCTCAATGCCAAGCGGGTCGAACTGGTGTCTCGCTACCATGAACGTCTGGCCAACCTGCCGCTGGCACCGCTGGCCATCCCCACCTACCCCCATCTGCATGCCTGGCACCTCTTCATGGTGCGGGTCGACCCCGAGCAGTGCGGCCTCGATCGCGATCAGCTGATGCAGGCGCTGCAGGAGCGAGGCATCGGCAGTGGCCTGCATTTTCGCGCCGCCCACACCCAGAAGTACTACCGGGAGCGCTATCCGGATCTTTCGCTACCCAACACAGAGTGGAACTCGTCACGGCTCTGCACCCTGCCCCTCTTCCCCGACATGACGCTCTCCGACGTGGATCGGGTTGTGGCAGCCCTGACCGACATACTGGAGTAACAATACGTGAACCATAACGACATCAAACGGGTCTCAGTCATCATCCCCGTCTACAACGAGGAGGCGAGCCTGCCGGAACTGCTGCAACGGGTGACCGACACCTGCGAGCAGCTGAGCCAGGATTACGAAGTGATCCTGATCGACGACGGCAGCAACGACCGATCCGCCACCATCATCAGCGAAGCCGCCAATCGCGAAGGGAGCAAGCTGGTCGCCGTGCTGCTCAACCGCAACTATGGCCAGCATGCCGCCATCATGGCCGGCTTCGAGACGGCAACAGGGGATCTGGTGATCACCCTGGATGCCGATCTGCAGAACCCGCCGGAAGAGATCCCGCGGCTGGTCGCCACCGCTATGGAAGGGTATGACGTGGTCGGCACCATCCGCCGCAACCGGCAGGATTCATGGTTTCGCAAGACAGCCTCACGCTTTATCAACAAGTCGGTACAGCGGGCCACCGGCGTCCAGATGAGCGACTACGGCTGCATGCTGCGTGCCTATCGCCGCCACATCATCGACGCCATGCTCTGCTGTCAGGAGCGCAGCACCTTCATCCCCATCCTGGCCAACAGCTTTGCCCGCCGCACCACCGAGCTGGAGGTGGGCCACGCCGAGCGGGCCCACGGCGAATCCAAATATGGCCTGATGCACCTTATCAACCTGATGTACGACCTGGTCACCTGCATGACCACGGCCCCGCTGCGCCTGCTCAGCATCGTTGGCAGCCTGGTGGCGGGGATCGGCTTCACCTTCTCGATCCTGCTGCTGCTGCTGCGTCTGTTACTGGGCGCCGACTGGGCAGCAGATGGCGTCTTCACCCTGTTTGCCATTCTCTTCACCTTTGTCGGCGTACAGCTGATCGGGATGGGGCTGCTGGGTGAGTACATAGGCCGCATGTATACCGATGTGCGCGCCCGCCCCCGCTACTTCATTCACCAAATCGTTCGCTCCACACCAGATGCTTCGCAACAGGAAACTCAATCATGAACGTTGTCGTCTTTGCCTATCACGATATCGGCTGCACCGGTATCGAGTCACTGCTTCAGGCCGGTTATCAGATCCAGGCGGTCTTCACCCACGCCGATGATCCGGGCGAGAACCGCTTCTTCGGTTCGGTGGCCCAGCTCTGCGCCGAACATGACCTGCCGGTCTACTCTCCCGAAGACGTGAACCACCCGCTCTGGGTCGAGCGTATCCGCGAACTGGCGCCCGAGGCCATCTTCTCCTTCTACTACCGCAACCTGCTCAAGCAGGAACTCCTCGATATCCCGACCGTCGGGGCCTTCAATCTGCATGGATCCCTGCTGCCTGCCTATCGTGGCCGGGCGCCCATCAACTGGTGTCTGGTCAACGGCGAACGCGAAACCGGCATGACCCTGCACCGGATGACAGCCCGTGCCGATGCCGGCGATATCCTTGCCCAACAGGCAGTAACCATTGCCCACGATGACACCGCGCTGACCCTGCATGGCAAGATGCGCCAGGCAGCCCGCGCCCTGCTGGAAGGGGAGCTGGTCAAACTCAAGCGCGGTGACGCCACCTTCACCCCGCAGGACGAGAGCAAGGCAAGCTACTATGGTCGCCGCACCCCGGCCGATGGCGAACTGCACTGGGATAAGCCCGCCAGGGATCTCTATAACCTGGTACGTGCCGTTACCCAGCC
Organism: Aeromonas sp. 603079; assembly: GCF_049172135.1. Lineage (NCBI taxonomy): Bacteria > Pseudomonadati > Pseudomonadota > Gammaproteobacteria > Aeromonadales > Aeromonadaceae > Aeromonas > Aeromonas sp. 603079. Next base: position 43,790 of record NZ_JAAKPX010000008.1, read on the forward strand.
CTACCCGGGAGCCTTCAGCTTCGCCGGTGATCGCAAGCTGACGGTCTGGCAGGCAAAGCCGCTGGCGATCCAGAGCGACCAGCAGCCGGGCACCATTCTCTCCCACGACCCGCTGCGGGTGGCCTGTGGTGAAGGGGTGCTGGAGATCCTGGCCGGTCAGGTCGAAGGGGGGCTCTATGTACGCGGCGCCCAACTTGCCCGCGAGCTGGGGCTGATGGAAGGGATGAAGATCGGCGACAAGGCGAGCAAGGCCATGCGCAAGGCACGGCTGACCCGGGTGTTGATCCTCGGCGTCAACGGCTTTATCGGCAACCACCTCACCGAGCGCCTGCTCAAGGATGGCGGCTACGAGGTCTATGGCCTCGACATCGGCTCCAGCGCAGTGGAACGCTTCATCGGCCACCCCCACTTCCACTTCGTGGAGGGGGACATCAGCATCCACACCGAGTGGATCGAGTACCACATCAAGAAGTGCGACGTGATCCTGCCGCTGGTGGCCATCGCCACCCCCATCGAGTACACCCGCAACCCGCTGCGGGTGTTCGAACTCGACTTTGAAGAGAACCTCAAGATCGTCCGCTACTGCGTCAAGTACCACAAGCGCATCATCTTCCCCTCCACCTCCGAGGTGTACGGGATGTGCGACGACCACAGCTTCGACGAAGATGAATCCCGCCTCATCGTCGGCCCCATCAACAAACAGCGCTGGATCTACTCGGTCTCCAAGCAGCTGCTGGATAGGGTGATCTGGGCCTACGGCAAAAAAGAGGGGCTCAACTTCACACTGTTCCGTCCCTTCAACTGGATGGGCCCACGCCTCGACAGCCTGGACTCTGCCCGCATCGGCAGTTCCCGCGCCATCACCCAACTGATCCTCAATCTGGTGGACGGCACCCCGATCCAGCTGGTGGATGGCGGCGCCCAGAAACGCTGCTTCACCGATATCGAGGATGGCATTGAAGCCCTGTTCCGCATCGTCGAAAACAGTGGCAATCGCTGCAACGGCCAGATCATCAACATCGGCAACCCGGATAACGAGGCGAGCATTCGCGAGATGGCCGAGGTGCTGCTCGCCAAGTTCGAGGCCCACCCGTTGCGCCACCACTTCCCGCCATTTGCCGGCTTCAATCTGGTGGAGAGCAAGTCCTTCTACGGCGACGGCTATCAGGATGTCTCCCACCGCCGCCCGAGCATCCGTAATGCCCGCAAGCTGATCGACTGGGAACCGACCATCGAGATGGAAGAGACCATCGGCAAGACGCTGGACTTCTTCCTGCAGGGGGCGGTCACGACGGGAGTCGAGCATGACTGAAGTGGGTCTGCGGATCGACGTCGATACCTTCAGGGGAACCCGTGACGGGGTTCCCCGCCTGCTGCAACTGCTCGACAAGCATCAGGTGAAGGGGAGTTTCTTCTTCTCGGTCGGTCCGGACAACATGGGGCGCCACCTGTGGCGCCTGCTAAAACCCCGCTTCCTGCTCAAGATGCTGCGTTCCAACGCCGCATCCCTCTATGGGCTCGATATCCTGCTGGCTGGCACCGCCTGGCCCGGCAAGTCCATCGGCAGAGAGCTGGGTTCCCTGATGCGCGACACCGATAAGGCGCACCATGAGGTGGGGCTGCATGCCTGGGATCACCACGGCTGGCAGGCCAATATCGGTCGCTGGGACGAAGCCGAACTGATCCGCCAGACCCGGCTCGGAGTCGATGCCCTGAGCGAGATCCTGGGGCGCGAAGTGGATTGCTCCGCCGCCGCCGGCTGGCGAGCCGATCCCCTCACCACCCAGGCCAAGGAGCAGTTCGGCTTTCGCTACAACAGTGACTGCCGCGGCTGCGGCCTGTTCCGTCCCATTCTGGAGGATGGTCGGCCCGGCACCCCGCAGATCCCGGTCAACCTGCCCACCTTTGACGAGGTGATTGGCAGCCAGGTGACGGCCGAGCGCTTCAACCACTTCCTGCTGGAGCAGCTGACTGCGGCACCGCAACCGGGCCCCCATGTCTACACCATCCACGCCGAGGTGGAGGGGATCGTCATGGCCGAGCAGTTCGATCTCCTGCTCGATGAAGCCAGGTCGCGCGGCATCCACTTCATCCCCCTTGGCAACCTGCTTCCCCCCGACCCAGCCCTCTTGCCGACCAGCCATCTGCTGCGCGGCTCCCTGCCAGGACGCGAAGGGTGGCTCGGTTGCAAGATGACGCCATGAACCCGCTCGCCAGATTGCAACAGAGAATCTCATGAAGATGACCCGATGGGCCCTGCCCCTTTTCTTCCTCGCCTTTTACCTGCTGCCACTCAACCAGCGGATGCTGTGGAGCCCGGACGAAAACCGTTACGCCGAGATCAGCCGGGAGATGATCACCACGGGTGACTGGGTGGTGCCCCACTTCCTTGGCCTGCGCTACTTCGAGAAACCCATCGCCGGTTACTGGTTCAACAGCCTCAGCCAGCTGCTGTTTGGCGAGAGCAACTTTGCGGTCCGCTTCGCCTCGGCCGCAGCCACCGGCCTGAGCGCCCTGCTGATCTTCTGGTTCGCTCTGCAGCTGTGGCAGTGCCGGCGTACAGCGTGGTTCGCCAGCCTGATCTATCTCTCGACCCTGATCGTCTACGGCATCGGCACCTACAGCGTGCTGGATGCCATGGTCACCCTCTGGCTCAATGCCGCCATGGTGAGCTTCTACCTCATCCGGCAAGAAGGGCCGCCCGGTCGCAGAGTGGCAGGCTATCTGCTGTTCGGCCTCGCCTGCGGCATGGGCTTTCTCACCAAAGGCTTTATCGCACTGGCGGTACCCGTGGTAGCCATCATGCCCTACGCCATCTATCAGCGCCGCCTGCGCGAGCTGGTATGTTTCGGGCCGCTGGCCATCCTTAGCGCGGCTCTGCTGGTCGCCCCCTGGGCCATCGCCGTACACCTGCGCGAGCCGGACTACTGGCACTACTTCTTCTGGATTGAGCACATCCAGCGCTTCGCCTCGGAAGATGCGCAGCACAAGGCGCCATTCTGGTACTACCTGCCGATGGGGCTGCTCGGCACCCTGCCCTGGCTCGGCCTGCTGCCGGGGGCACTGAAGCAAGGATGGCAAGCGCGCAAGAACAGCCCGGAAACCCTCTATCTGTTGGCCTGGGTGGTGTTGCCGCTGCTCTTCTTCAGCATTGCCAAAGGCAAGCTGCTCACCTATATCCTGCCCTGTTTCGCCCCGCTGGCCATGCTGATGGCCACCAGCGCCGTGGACAAAATCAAGGAAGGTAAAGAGCGGGCCTTCAAACTCAACGCCTGGCTGAACGGCCTGTTCGGCCTCATCGGACTGGTAGTGCTGACCGTGCTGGCTTTATCCCGCGACCAAGCCATCTACGGTGAAGAGGATCACGGGGCACTGTCGGTGGCCATGGCCATCTTTATCGGCTGGTCCCTGCTCGGACTCATCCAGTTGCAGGCGGTCAGTCGCCGCTGGGTCCTGAGCGCGCTCTGCCCCATGATACTGGCCATCGGCCTGCCCTGGGCGCTGCCGCAATCACTGATCGACTCAAAGCTGCCAGAGCGTTTCATCGAGACCAATCAGGCCGTGCTGCAGGGTTCAGAGACTCTGCTGGCCAGCGATCCGGGACTGGCATCCGCTCTCGCCCGGAGCACACGGCGCGGCGAGATCATGCTGTTCGACGACAAAGGAGAGCTAGCTTACGGCCTGGGCTATCCGGATGCCAAGGGCCGCTATGTTGCCCGTGCAGAGTTCCCGAGATGGTTGGCACAAGCGCGCGAGAAGGGGCAAGTTGCCCTGCTGATGAAGACCGATCACGACGGAGAGACCGGCCCTCTGCCCCCTGCCGACGAGACCCTCATCAGCCACCGGCTGACCCTGCTCATCTACCATGGAGTACGCTGATGGATATAGTGCTGCTATTACTGGTGTGCCTGCTGACCAGCAGCGGCCAGATGCTGCAAAAGCAGGCCGTTATCTGCTGGCAGCGTAACCCCTGTAACCACCTGCAAAAGCTGCGTTCCCCCTGGCTTGTTGCCAGCGTGGCAGCACTTGGCAGTGGCATGCTGCTCTGGATTTATCTGTTGCAACGACTGCCGCTGAGCATGGCCTACCCCATGCTCAGCATTAATCTGGTGCTGGTGCTGCTCGGCTCACGCCTCTTTTTCCACGAGCCGGTGAGCAGCCACAACTGGCTGGGGGCTGCCACCATCATCGTCGGCGCCCTGCTGCTGGGAGGCCTGCGATGAAGGGCTATCTCTACGTGTTAGGCAGCATAGTGCTGGTGACGGTGGCGCAGCTCTGCATGAAGTGGGGAGCGATCAGCCTCCCTGCATGGCAGGCCGATCCCGCCGTGATGCTGGCTCACCCCCTGCCACTCCTCACCATCGTCATCGGCATCCTCTGCTACGGGCTATCGCTGCTCTGCTGGCTGGCCGCGCTGCACTCCACACCGCTCAATATCGCCTACCCACTGCTCAGCACCAGTTACGGGCTGGTCTATCTGCTGGCGGTGAGCATGCCGGTCTTTGCCGAACCGCTGGTGGCAAGCAAGGCGGCAGGTGTTGCGCTTATCTTCTTCGGCGCCGTGCTGGTCGGCAGCAAACCGGCGACAGGCAAGCCGGAGCGGCAAGATCCCCCTGCCAATCCCTGAGGCAGCTTTAAACAAAAAGAAGAGGCGGCACTCTGTGCCGCCTCTTCTCATTTTCCGCCTGACCAGCGCCTGTTACTTCGCGACGTTGCCCGCCACGTTCAGGGCATCCCAGGTGCGGGAGAAGGGGGGCGCGTAGGCAAAGTCCAGCATGCCTAGCTGCTCGGTGGTCACCCCCATGGTGATGGCAACCGCCAGCGCGTCGATGCGGTGTACCGCCCCCTTGCGACCGAGGATCTGGCCCCCCAGCAGCCGCTTGCTGCCCGCCTCGTAGACCAGCTTGACGTGAATGTCGGACTGACCCGGGCAGTAGTTGGTGTGGCACTTGTCCTTGATCACCACGGTGCGATAGTCGATCCCCATCGCCCTGGCTTCCTGCTCGGAGAGGCCGGTACGGCCCGCCTCCAGCCCCAGCACCTTGAGCGCGGCAGAGCCGAGGGTGCCCGGGAATTCCTGCTCGGCACCCGCCAGGTTCTCGCCCACCATGCGCCCCAGCTTGTTGGCGATGGTGGCGAGCGGCACATAGACCTGCTGCTGCTTCACGGCGTGCCAGACGCTGGCACAGTCGCCGGCCGACCAAACATTGGCCAGCGAGCTGCGCCCCTGCCGGTCCACCTTGATGGCGCCGTTGCCGAGCCGCTCGATGCCGGTATTAGCCAGAAACTCGGTGTTGGGCTTCACCCCGGTGCAGACCACCACGATATCGGCCTCGTACTCGCCCTGGCTGGTGCGCACGCCGGTCACCCGACCATCCCCCAGCAGCGCTTCAACTCGATCACCCAGATGGAGAGAGACCCCCTGCTCGCGCAGTTCGGTTTCGATGTGCTGGGTGATCTCGCCATCAAACGCGTCGGGGATGACCCGATCCGCCAGCTCGATAAGACGCACCTCTTTGCCTTGATGGACCAGCGCCTCGACCACCTCCAGCCCGATAAAGCCGGAGCCAATCACCACGGCGCGGCGATTGTTCTTGTCTTGCACCGCCGCCTTCAGCGCCAACCCGTCGGCCATCCGGCGCAGACCGAATACCCCTTGCTGCTGCAGACCGGGGATGGGGGGCATCACTTCGCGGGCACCGGTGGCAATCATCAGGCGATCGTAGCGATCGGTGAAGGTGTCGCCGTTGTGCTCCACCACCAGAGTCTGGGCAGCCGCATCGACGCTCAGCACCCGATGGCCAATCTTGACCTCGATCCCCTTGGCGGCGAACTGCTCGGGGGTGAACTCGGCCATGTAACCGGGCTCCTGAAACTCGTCACCGACGAAGTAAGGCAGGCCGCAGGCACCGAAAGAGATCACTTCGGAGGCCTCATACACCACGATGTCGGCATCTTTGGCCAGACGGCGCGCCTTGGCGGCCGCACTCATACCGGCGGCTTCGCCACCGATGATCAGAATTCTCATTGTTTTTCCTCTCAATGGCGCAGGGAGGGCATGCCCTCCCTGCGGTCTATGACGGGAAAGAGTCGCCCCTTTCCACGGGCAGATCAACCGACAGCAAATCAGACGGTGGACTCTTCGCCGTCCAGACTCACTTCGTTATCGCTGTTGAACACATGCATGTCGGTCTCGCCCATCAGGCGGCTGGTGACCGTCCCTGCGGTGATGGAACCGGAAACGTTGAGCGCGGTACGGCCCATGTCGATCAGCGGCTCGATGGAGATGAGCAGACCGGCCAGCGCCACCGGGAAGTCCAGCGCGGAGAGCACGATCAGCGCGGCAAAGGTGGCGCCACCGCCAATCCCGGCCACCCCGAAGGAGCTGACTGTGATGATGGCGATCAGGGTCATGATAAAGCCGGGATCCATCGGGTTAACCCCGACGGTCGGCGCAATCATCACGGCCAGCATGGCCGGATAGATACCGGCGCAGCCGTTCTGGCCGATGGTGGAACCGAAGGAGGCGGCGAAGTTGGCGATCCCCTCAGGAATACCCAGCGACTTGGTCTGGGTCTGCACGTTCATCGGGATGGAGCCCGCACTGGTGCGCGAGGTGAAGGCAAACGCCAGCACCGGCGTGATCTTCTTGAGGAAGCGCAGCGGGTTGATGCCGACCATGCTCACCAGCAGCAGGTGCACGACAAACATGATGGCGATAGCGCCGTAAGAGGCCATCACAAAGCTGAGCAGGTTGAGGATGTCAGCATAGTTGGAGCCGGAGACCACCTTGGTCATCAGCGCCAGTACACCAAACGGGGTCAGGCGCAGCACCAGGGTCACCATTCGCATCACGATGGCATGAGCCACGGCCACGAAGTGGCTGAAGCTGGCGAAGATCTCCGGCTTCTTGCGGGCGATGCCGGTAGCTGAGAGGCCAATGAAGATGGAGAAGATCACCACGGCGATGGTGGAGGTCTTGCGGGCCCCGGTCATGTCGAGGAAGGGGTTGGCGGGAATGAACTCCAGCATCATCTTGGCGAAAGACATGCTCTCGACGCTGCCGAGGGTGGTCTGCAGCGCGGCGCCCCGGGCGCTCTCGGCGGCACCGGAGGTGAGCCCTTCAGCAGTCAGGCCAAACAGGTTGGACATCAGGATGCCCGCCCCGGCGGCGATGGCGGTGGTGAAGATTAGCACGCCTATGGTCATGGCGCTGATCTTGCCCAGCGCAGTGCCACCATTGAGCTTCAAGATAGCGCTGATGATGGAGACCATGATGAGCGGGATGATGATCATCTGCAGCAGCTTCACATAGCCGCTACCCACGATATCCAGATAGTCGATGGTCTGAACAATGACGGGCGAACCTGCACCGTAAAGCAGTTGCAACGCGGCGCCGAACAGAATACCGAGCCCCAGACCGGCAAATACCCGGCGGGTGAAGCTCACATGTTTTTCCTGTAACCGGTAGAGAAAGAACAGCAAGATGGCGGCGATGGCCAGATTGCCGATAACGCTAAATGTCATGGTATGACTCCCCAAAAAGCGGGCTTGCGCCCGAGAAACAAGAGCAAGCGCCATGCTTGCCCTGGCAACCGTGTCAGACGGTCTGCGCCGTCGTGACAAGAACAAGGGGGTCTATCGCCCCCTTGTCACAGATTCACTGCTTCTGCTGTTTCGCTCGCATGATGTTGATGATTTCGATGTCGGTATCCAGCATCCCCTCTTTGGAGAGGCGGCCCAGATTGGCGATGGTCTGGTCCACATCGTCGGAGACGATCCCCTCGATCTGGGGCACATGCAGATTGTTGATGGCCATCAGGGAGGATTTCACCGCCGCCGAGGTGGAGGTAGAGACCTTCATGGAGCAGGCGCTGCCGGCGCCGTCACAGATGATGCCGGAGACATCGCCAATCATGTTGTTGATGCAGTGGCTGATCTGCTGATACTGGCCGCCCAGCAGCCAGGTGATGGCGGCACCGGCCCCCATGGCGGCGGTACTGGCGGCACAGAGGGCCGACAGCTTGTTCTGATAGGTCTTGATGTAGATGGCCACCAGATGGCTCATCACCAGTGCCCGGGTCAGCTGCTCGTCGCTCGCCTTGAGGAAGCGGGCAGCCGCGACCACAGGCATGGTGGCGGCAATGCCCTGATTGCCGGAACCGGAGTTGGACATGGCGGGCAGCATGGCACCATCCATCCGCGCATCGGAGGCAGCGGAGGAGAGGCGCATCGCCAGGGTCATCAGGTCATCGGAGAGCAGCTTGCGCTCCACCTGCTCGGTGAGGATCTTGCCGATCTTCAGGCCGTAACCCTGCAACCCTTCGTCCGCCAGCGCCTGATTCATGGTGGCGGCCTCGCGGATAAAGTCGATCTCCGCCAGCGGCACTTCCAATGCAAAATCGACGATCTCCCGCAGGGTCATGGCCGGTTTGGCGGATTTGGCTGGCTGGATCTGCACGCCGGGGGCACTGGCCTGCTCCATCAGAACCTCGCCATCCTTCTCCATCAGGATGATGCGGGTGTGGTCGGTACAGATCACCACCCGGGTGCTATGGCCCTCCACTTCGGCCAGCACCTCGGCGTAGAGCACGTCAGGCACATCCTTCACATCCACCTTGATGACCGGCAGCAATGCCTTGGCCGCTTCCACCTGTTCTGGTGTGAGGGTCTTGAGCACCTCCAGCCCGGCATCGGGATTGCCGCCGGTGATGCCGACCGCAGCGGCCACCGGCAAACCGATCATGCCGGTACCCGGCACCCCGACCCCCATGCCGTTCTTGAACAGATTGCCACTGACCCAGACGCTGATGCGGGTCGGGGTCTCCCCCAGCAGCTTGCGGCAGTTGGCCGCTGCCAGCGCCACCGACATCGGCTCGGTACAGCCCAGTGCCGGCACCACTTCACGCTTGAGCAGGGTAATAAAGTCGGTCCATTGTGCTTTCATCGCAGTGTTTCTCATGTTCAGGGTGCCCGCAGGCAGTTATGGCTTGTTCAGATCCGCCTTGTGATTGCGGATATGCAGATAAACAGTATGACGGGAGATGCCGAGCATCCGGGCAACCAGCTGGGCCGCCTCCTTGATCTCGAAGATCCCCATGTCGAAGAGCCGGGTCACTATCTCCTTGTTGCGCACCGTGCAGGAGAGCGAATCGTCCCGATCCACCTTCTCAATCACCTGGGTCACCAGATCGTCCACCGAGCTGGCAAAGGTCTCGTTGTTGAGCGGCGCCGGTGCCGCTGGCAGCGCAAAGGTATCGAGCAGGCAGCCAAGGGAGGTATCCAGACTGAAGTTCACGCAGAGCATGCCGATGGGCTTGCCCTGCCGGTTGCTGATAGTGATGGAGGAGGACTTCATCAGCGTCCCGTCGCGGGTACGGCTGAAGTAGCTGCTCCACTGGCTGCCCGCCTCCCCCTGCAAGCGGTTGAGGGCAAAGTCGGTGACCGGCGCCCCCTCCCGACGACCGGTGACATGGCCATTGGCAATCTTGATGACCGATGCATCCAGCATATCGAACGCATGCAACACCACCTCGCACCCTGCGCCAAACAGCGCGGCCAGCGCCTCGACCGCGGGCTCGAAACTGGCGATCAGATGACGTTCTTCATCCGTTAACGAATTGATCTGGTCAGTGATGGCTGCTGTGGACATATATGAGTAACTTTGAGTAAACCGCAGTTGATTCTACTATCAACAAGATCAACTAATGTTGAGCGGCATCCCCTTTTTGTTCGCCATTATGCCCACCTTTTAACAAAGTGCGACAAATTGTGAAGCGGCGCACAGCAGGGCGGCAACTCAGAGGTGATAGCGGGCCAGCAGCTGCTTGTAGGCGGGAGTCTGTTTGAACGCCTTGAGGGCAGAGGAGAAGCGGATAGCCAGCTGGTCGTGGCCGGGCTTGTGGGTAAACGCGAGGAAGTTGCGGTTGTCGTCGGTCAGCAGGCGCGAGCCATAGCTCACCTGATCCTGCAGCCCCTGGGTATGCAGCAAGTAGCGACCGACCCGCTCGTTGAGCACCACCCCGTCCAGCCGACCGGCCATCATCAGATGCAGCTGTTTGATGGCATTCCCCTCCCCCGTCATCGGCATCCGGATCACCCCGGGATCGGTCAGAAAATCGGGGCTGTAGGCATAATCTTCCTGAATACCTATCCGCAGCCCCTTGAGGTCGGAGAGCTGCCTGAAATCCACCGGACGAGCCGATGGATAGAAGAGCACTTCACCGCTGTAAGAGAGCGGCTCTTCGGGGTAGTGGAGCCAGTGCTGGCGGGAAGGTTCAAAGAAGACGTCGACTACCGCATCCCCCTGCTTGAGACGGGCCTGCTGCAGAACCCGCTTCCAGGGCAGCACCCTGATTTCAGTGCGATAACCCATCTGGCGCAACACGGTACAGGCCAGATCGAGATCGGCGCCAGCCAGCTCGCCATTGTCACCACGCATCACATAAGGGGGCCACAGCTCGGTCAGCAGCGTCAGAGTCGGCGGCTCGTTCGTCGCCACGGCCGAACCAGTACCAAACAGGGAGGCCAGCAGCCAGCCGTACCACCCGATCCTTCGCCAACCCTGACACCACATCATGGAGATCCCTCATGGTCCGTATGGATTGAGGATATACAAGGGATGGGCAATAAAAAAGGAGGCCGAAGCCTCCTTGATATCCACTCTCTGAATGGCACTTACAGTGCTTTCAGGATTGCCTCGACGCTGGCCTTGGCATCGCCAAACAGCATCTGGGTATTTTCCTTGAAGAACAGCGGGTTCTGGACACCGGCGTAGCCAGTGTTCATGGAGCGCTTGAAGCCGATGACATTCTGCGCTTTCCACACTTCCAGCACCGGCATACCGGCGATCGGGCTGCCCGGATCTTCCATCGCGGCCGGGTTGACGGTGTCGTTGGCACCGATCACCAGCACGGTGTCGGTATCGGCGAAGTCCTCGTTGATCTCGTCCATTTCCAGCACGATGTCATACGGGACTTTCGCTTCCGCCAGCAGCACGTTCATGTGGCCAGGCAGACGACCGGCAACCGGGTGGATACCGAAGCGCACCTTGACGCCGCGGTCACGCAGCTTCTGGGTGATCTCGGCAACCGGATACTGAGCCTGTGCCACCGCCATACCGTAGCCCGGGGTGATGATGACGGAGCTGGAGTTCTTCAGCAGGTCAGCCACTTCCTCGGCGCTGGTTTCGCGGTATTCGCCCATCTCCTGATCAGCCGTGGAGGCCACGCCATCGGAGCCGAAGCCACCGGCGATCACGGAGATGAAGGAGCGGTTCATCGCCTTGCACATGATGTAAGAGAGGATGGCACCGGAGGAACCCACCAGAGCACCGGTGACGATCAGCAGGTCATTGGAGAGCATGAAGCCCGCCGCTGCTGCTGCCCAACCGGAGTAGGAGTTCAGCATGGAGACCACGACCGGCATGTCGGCACCACCGATGGAGGCAACCAGATGCCAGCCGAAGGCGAAGGCGATCAGGGTCATCACCAGCAGAGCGAAGGTGGAGCCACCGGCGTTGACGAAGTAGACCATCAGGGCCAAAGAGGCGACCACGGCCAGCAGGTTCAGCTTGTGGCGGTGCGGCAGCATCAGCGGCTTGGAGGAGATCAGACCGCGCAGTTTGCCGAAGGCAACCACGGAACCGGTAAAGGTTACGGCACCGATGAAGACGCCCAGGAAGATCTCGACCAGATGGATGTTCAGCATGGCGCCGGTCAGGTGCTCGACCTGAGCAACGCTGTTGGCCTGCTCGAACGCCGCACGGGCGGCTGCCAGGGTGGCATCCAGATTGGAACCGACGGAGACGACGACCTCAGCAGGTGCAGAGGGGTGCAGATCGATGAAGCTGTTGAAGCCCACCAGCACTGCCGCCATACCCACGAAGCTGTGCAGCACGGCCACCAGCTCGGGCATCTCGGTCATTTCGACCTTGAGCGCCAGACGCACGCCGATGGCACCGCCGATCACCATGGCCAGAATGATCCAGTGAACGCCACTGGTCTCCGGGTTGAATACGGTGGCGAGCAGGGCGATAGCCATACCCGCGATACCGAACAGGTTGCCATGCTTGGCCGTTTCTTGCTTCGACAGTCCCGCGAGACTGAGGATGAAGAGCACGGCGGCAACGATATAGGATGCTGTTACCAGTCCTTGAGACACGTTAAACCCCCTTAATCCTTACGGAACATCTTCAGCATGCGCTGAGTGACGGTGAAACCGCCGAAGATGTTGATACTGGCAATCAGCACGGCGATGAACGCCAGCGCGGTGACCAGGGTCGACCCTTGCCCGATCTGCAGCAGGGCACCGACCACGATAATGCCGGAGATGGCATTGGTGACCGACATCAGCGGCGTGTGCAGGGCGTGAGAGACGTTCCACACCACGTAGTAACCGACCACACAGGCCAGGATGAATACGGTGAAGTGGGAGAGGAAGGCTGCCGGGGCAACGGAGGCGATCCAGCCGAAGGCGGCGATGCCGAGGGCACCGAACACGAACTTCTTGTTGGAAGGCTTGGCCTCTTCCTTCTTGGCGGCCGGTTTGGCGGCGGCCGGTTTCTGCGGGGCGGCAGAGACGGAGATGGCGGGCGGCGGGAAGGTCACTTCACCTGCCTGGATCACCGTCATGTTGCGCTGAACCACGTCTTCGAAGTCGATGGCAACGTTGCCGTCCTTCTCCTTGCACATCAGCTTCATCAGGTTGACCAGGTTGGTACCGTAGAGCTGGGAGGATTGGGCAGGCAGACGGCCCGGCAGATCGGTGTAACCGATCACCTTGACACCGTTGGCGGTGACATGCAGTTCACCAGGCACTGTGTATTCACAGTTGCCGCCAGCCTGAGCGGCCATGTCCACGATGACGGAGCCCGGCTTCATGCTGTCGACCATCTCTTTGGTGATCAGCTTGGGAGCAGGCTTGCCCGGGATCAGAGCGGTGGTGATGATGATGTCCACCTCTTTGGCCTGCTGGGCGAACAGCTCCATCTCGGCCTTGATGAACTCATCGGACATGACTTTGGCGTAACCATCGCTGGATGCGCCATCTTCGCCACCGAAGTCGAGCTTGAGGAATTCCCCACCCATGGATTCGATCTGCTCGGCCACTTCCAGACGGGTATCGAAGGCACGCACGATGGCACCGAGGGAACCGGCAGTACCGATGGCAGCCAGACCGGCCACACCGGCACCGATCACCAGTACCTTGGCAGGCGGCACTTTACCGGCTGCGGTGATTTGACCGGTGAAGAAGCGACCGAACTGGTGCGCAGCTTCAACCACGGCGCGATAGCCACCGATGTTGGCCATGGAGGAGAGGGCATCGAGGGACTGGGCACGGGAGATCCGCGGCACCATATCCATCGCCATCACATTGATGTTGCGCTCGGACAGCTTCTTGACCAGCTCGGGGTTCTGGGCAGGCCAGATGAAGCTCACCAGAGTGGCGCCATCTTTAATTTGTGCGATCTCGGCATCGGTCGGCGCATTGACCTTGAAGATAAGGTCGGCTTGCCAGACATTCGGCACCACGCTGGCACCGGCAGCCTCGAAGGCGGCATCATCGAAGCTGGCCGACAGGCCTGCGCCGGTCTCGATGGCGACCTCGAAGCCGAGCTTTTTCAGCTGCTCGACGGTAGCCGGGGTCGCTGCGACCCGGGTCTCACCGGCGAGACTCTCTCTCGGTATTCCAATCTGCATGACTATTCCCTGATGGTTAATAAACAATCGCTGCCCAGTGTCTCACTTCTGACGAAACAAGACATGACCAAAGTGCAGGTCCAGGGCTCTTTGTTATGAAAATCAGTAGGCTTTACCTCAACCTCCTGTCATGGTCAGGCCCCCGCTTTTCAGGCGCGAAGGTGATTAGTATCAAATTTTGGAGTTTTATTACAACCGCAGTCCCGACGGCACTCGTACAGAATTCAGCCCATCCCTGGCTACGATTAAAAAAAACAAACCAAATTAGAGGCTTATACCAGTAAAAACGGCTGAAAAAAGTGATCCAACCAGTCAAAAAAAATGTTTTACCGGCCCTCTATCTTAGCGTTTTTTGTTCTTACGAAATCCGCTTTCGTCTCACTTCTCGCAGCGAAACGCCGAAAAGTAACATTTTCCCAACAAAAGCGGGGCCGCTCAGCCGCCAGATGGCGGGAGAGGGCCCCGGCAATTCAATCGTTTCGCCCGTTTGGCACCGATTGGCGGACCTTACCAGGCCGCTTCATAAATATGCTGGCTCTGCACCAGATCGATGTCGCTGTGCTCGCCCAGACGGGTCATGCCGTGCTCACCCAGCTTGCCGATCAGGGTGTCGATACCCAGATCTTTGAGACCGTAGTCGCGCAGTCGGGTCTTGACCCCCATCCGCTCGAAGAAGTCGCGGGTCGCGGCGATGGCATCGTCGATGCGCTCCGCTTCGCTGCCGCTGTTCAGACCCCACACCCGCTCTGCGTATTGCAGCAGCTTGGCATGTTTCTGTTTGCGCTTGGCCTGCAGCAGGGCGGGCAGCACCACCGCCAGAGTCTGGGCGTGGTCGAGGCCGTGCAGGGCAGTCAGCTCGTGACCCAGCATGTGGGTGGCCCAATCCTGTGGTACACCGGCACCGATCAGGCCGTTCAACGCCATGGTGGCACTCCACATGATGTTGGCGCGCACCTCGTAGTTGTGCGGCTCGGCCAGCGCCTTGGGGCCCTCTTCGATCAGGGTCAGCAGCAAGCCTTCAGCGAAGCGATCCTGCACCTTGGCATTGACCGGATAGGTGAGGTACTGCTCCACGATGTGAACAAAGGCATCCACTACCCCGTTCGCTACCTGACGCTCGGGCAGGGTGTAGGTGAGCACCGGATCGAGCACGGCGAAGCGCGGCATCACGAACGGCGAGAAGAAGTGCACCTTGTCGCCACTGCTGCGACGGGTGATGACGGCACCCATGTTCATTTCGGAACCGGTCGCCGGCAGGGTCAGCACGGAACCGAGCGGGATGGCGGAGCGCACTTCGCTGCCGACGGTCTCGAGAATGTGCCAGGGATCCTTGGCCAGATCGTAGTGCGCGGCAGCGGCGATAAACTTGGTGCCATCGAGCACTGAGCCACCGCCAACGGCGAGCAGGAAGTCGACCCGCTCGGCACGGGCCAGCTCCACGGCGCCCATCAGGGTCTCGTAGGCCGGGTTCGGCTCGATGCCGCCAAATTCAAACAGAGTCATGCCAGCCAGCTCGTTGCGGATCTGCTCCAACAAGCCGCTGCGTACCACGCTGCCACCACCGTAGGTGATCATGACGCGGGCGTCGCTCGGAAGCTGCTCGCGCAGCTGGGCGATCTGCCCTTGGCCGAACAGGATTTTGGTCGGGGTATGGAGAGTAAAGTTGTTCATCGACATTGCCTTCTTCTGATAGTCAGGGCGGCCTGGCCGCGAAATCGTGATTGCATTTTTCTCCAGAACCACCCTACCATCAAGACAACATCCTGCTTGATTCTTGCCTATTTCTACAAAGCAGCGAAAACCGGAACTGTCGAATCAAAGAGTGCCCATGCAAAACCGTTACAGCGACCTCGCAACCAGATTGACCCGCCACGTCACCGCCCCCGGCATCACCCCATCACCGGTGAAACAGGTCAACCTCATCTATACCACCGAGCACCATGGCCGCACCCCGGTGCTCTACCAACCGCGGATGATCGTTATCCTGCAGGGGCACAAGGTGGGTTATCTGGCGGATCAGGTGTTTCGCTACGACCCCAACCACTATCTGCTAATGACCCTGCCGCTGCCCTGCGAGTGCGAGTGCTTCGCCTCCCCCGAGCAGCCGCTTATCGGTTTTACCATCGAGATCGATCTGGTCACCCTGCAAGAGCTGCTGCTGGAGCTGGGCGATGCCTTGCCCGCCCCCGCGCCACAAAAGAGCGGTGTCCACTCGGTCCCCCTGTCGGAAACCATGTTCTGCGCCGCCGAGCGACTGATCGAGCTGATGGATAACCCGTTGCACGCCAGGGTGCTGGGACCGCAGACGGTACGCGAGATGCTGTTCCACGCCCTCACCGAGGTGGGCGGCCCGGCGCTGCAAGCGCTCGCCAATCGCCACAACCATGTGGGCCAGATCGCCCGGGTGCTGCGTATGATAGAGTCACGTTATGCCGACAACCTTACCATGGAGGAGCTGGCGCGGGAGGTGAACATGAGCGTCTCCGCCTTTCACCACCACTTCAAGGCGGTCACCGCTACCTCGCCGCTGCAGTACATCAAGTCGTTTCGCCTGCACAAGGCGCGGATGATGATGTTGCACGATGGCATCAAGGCGGGCACCGCGGCGGCCAGAGTCGGTTACGAGAGCAACTCCCAGTTCAGCCGGGAGTACAAGCGCTTCTTCGGCAGCACGCCGACGGATCAGGCCTCCCGCTTCCGGGATGGCCAGCTGCGCATTATCGAGGGATAACAAGAGAGGGATTACTTATGCGTTCACTGCTTTGCCTGTTCACCGCTTTGCTGCTGACAGCCTGTACCGGGATTGCCGATGGCATCCGCCCCGTTACCGGCTTCCAGCTCGATCGTTATCTCGGTACCTGGTACGAAATCGCCCGCCTCGACCACAGCTTCGAGCGGGGGCTGGAGCAGGTGAGCGCCACCTACAGCCTGCGGGACGATGGCGGCGTCAAGGTGCTCAACCGCGGCAAGCAGAGCGATGGCAGCTGGCGCGAAGCCGAGGGCAAGGCCTACTTCGTCGGCAACCCGGACGAGGCGCGGCTCAAGGTGAGTTTCTTCGGCCCCTTCTACGGCGGCTACAACGTCATCGACCTCGACCCCGATTACCAGCTCTCGCTGGTGACCAGCTACAACCACGACTACCTCTGGATCCTCTCCCGCTCACCCAACCCGCCCAAGGCGAAGGTGGATGCGCTGGTCGCCAAGGCAAAATCGCTGGGCTTTGCCACCGACCAGCTTATCTGGGTCAAACAGACTCATTGACCCCCGCTACCGGTGGCGAAACGCCTTCGCCACCGGTTCTCTCCGCCTCTCCCTTTCACTTTCCTCACCCCAGCTCCGCACAACCACAGTCATACCCAGCCATTCGCTGACGGTTGCCAGATAGACATTGCGCAACAATCCCCATCACCCATCACCCATCACCCATCACCCATCAATGGAAGAGAATAGCGATCATATTGTCAGCCCAATATTTATTGTCGCCAGGCTCCCCAAAATAATCTGAATGAATGATTAGGGGGCAACAAAATAGCCTGGACGGTGCAGGACTCACCATTTACCAACGAACGATAAACCGACAAAAAGCCCCAACAAGAAACCAATCGAATCCCTTTTTGGGGATTTTTTGTTGCCATCGCAGTAACCAGATGATAAACAGCTCGGCCACCCCAAAATGCATATAAATATTCACTTTAACGAGGTGATTAATTGGAATTTATTAAATTAAGCGGAATTCTTATTATTTTATTGGGATTTTATTTCAAACTCGACACTCTGGCCGTCGTACTGGTGGCCGCCGTCACCACGGCGCTGGTCTCCGGCCTATCCATGACCGATTGCCTCTCCCTGCTGGGTGAAGCCTTCGTCTCCAACCGCATGGTGACGCTGTTTCTGCTGACCCTGCCGATGATCGGCATCTGTGAACGCTACGGCCTCAAACAGCAGGCAGTCACCCTGATCGAGCGGATCAAGAAACTCACCCCGGGCAAGTTCATGACCCTCTATATGTTTATCCGCGAACTGGCCGGCCTCTTCTCGGTGCGGGTTCAGGGTCACACCCAGTTTATTCGTCCGCTGGTCAACCCTATGACTCAGGCTGCAGCTACCAAGGTGCACGGCAAATTAAGCGAAGAGGATGAGGAATATGTCAAGGCGCGGGTTTCCGCCACCGAAAACTACGGCAACTTCTTTGCCCAGAATACCTTCGTCGCCTCAGCCGGGGTATTGCTGATCGTCGGTACATTTGAATCTCTTGGATATAGCGTCTCTGCCGTCGATATTGCCAAGGCATCCATGCCAATAGCCATTATTGCCCTGCTGATGGTGGCTATTTCCAATATGTGGTTTGACCGCCAGATGGCCAAGACATATACCGTGAGCAGCGACAAGGAGGGGCAACAATAATGGCGACTCTCATCCCCAACATGCTCGAATTCTTTTATGTGCTGATCGGCGTCATCCTGTTCAGCAGCGCCTGGCGCGTCCTGCGTGACCCCAGCCACCCGGCCAAGATCGGCACCGCCCTGTTCTGGACCATCCTGGGTGTGCTGTTCGCCTTCGGCAGCTATATCCCCAATGTCATCAATGGCGTGCTGATCCTCGCCATGGGGGCCATCACCCTGCTCAAGCAGGTGAAGATCGGCAAGCTGGAGCAGGCGAGCGAGGAGGAGTCCCAGCGCCACGCCAACCGCATCGGCAACCGGATCTTCCTCCCCTGCATCCTGCTGGCCGTGCTGGCGGTGGTGATCGCCCAGTTCACCCCCCTTGGCGGTCAGGTCGGTATCGGTCTGGCGGCGGTCATCGCCTTCGTCATCACGGTACTGCTGACCCGGGCCACCCCCTCCACCGTAGTGGGTGACTCCGACCGGATGATCCAGCAGGTCGGCATCACCGGCATTCTGCCGCAACTGCTGGCTGCGCTCGGGGTGATCTTCAACACATCCGGCGTCGGCGATGTCATCTCCCACGGGATCTCAACCGTAGTGCCGGTCGGCAGCCCCTTCGTCGGGGTGGTGGCCTACTGCCTCGGCATGATGGTCTTCACCATGATCATGGGCAACGCCTATGCCGCCTTCACGGTCATCACCGCCGGCATCGGCATCCCCTTCGTCATCGCCCAGGGCGGTGACCCGGTGGTGGCCGGGGCGCTGGCGATGACCGCCGGCTTCTGCGGCACCCTGATGACCCCCATGGCCGCCAACTTCAACGCCCTGCCCGCCGCCCTGCTGGAGATGAAGGATCTCAACAAGGTGATCAAGGTGCAGGTACCGATGGCGCTGACGCTGGTGCTGATCCATATCGCCCTCATGTATTTCTGGGCATTCTGACCATTCGGGAGAAGATGATGAAAGTACTGATTACCGGTTTTGACCCCTTCGGCGGCGAACCCATCAACCCGGCATGGGAGGCGGTCAAACGCCTGCCAGAGACCATTCTGGACGCCACCGTGATCAAGGCGCAGATCCCCACCGTCTTTGGCAAGTCAGCCACCCTGCTGGCGGAGCTGATGCGTCAGCACCAGCCCGACGTGGTGATCAACGTCGGACAGGCGGGCGGTCGCTTCGCCATTACCCCGGAGCGCATCGCCATCAACATCGACGATGCCCGTATCCCCGACAACGAGCAGCAGCAGCCCATCGACGAAGTGATTCAGGCCGATGGCGCACCGGCCTACTTCTCCCGTCTGCCCCTCAAGGGGATGGTGCAGCGCATCAAGGAGAACGGCATTCCGGCGGCGGTTTCCAACACCGCCGGCACCTTCGTCTGCAACCACATCATGTACCAGCTGCACTACCTGATTGAGAAAGAGTTCCCGGCGGTGCGCGGTGGCTTTATCCACGTTCCCTACATCACCGAGCAGGTAGCGGACAAGGTGAACCAGCCCTGCCTCGCCATGAGCGAGATTACCCGCGCGCTGGCGCTGGCCATCGAGGCGGTGGTGCTGCAGCAGGATGGCGATATCAAGGTCGTGGGCGGCGAGATCTCATGAGCCTTTGCCAGCCACGCCCGCTGTTCGTCTACGGCAGCCTGATGGACGGGCTGTTCAACTACCGCCGCTATCTGGCTCACCACGTGAGCCAGACGCCCCGGCGCGCTCGGGTGCGCGGCGCTCTCTATCACCTGCAGCACAAGGGCTACCCCGCCCTGCTGCAGGGGGATGACTGGGTCTATGGCGAGCTGTTTGTGCTGGACGACTTCCCTGCCGCCATCGCGGCGCTCGACGAGATGGAGAACTTCCACGGCGAGGATGATCCCCAGAGCGAATATCTGCGCCAGCTCATCGAGGTGGAGATCTTCGACCCGGCGCAGGGGCGTTATGTCGGCCAACAGCAGGCCTACCACTACCGCTACGTAGTGCAGCACGATCCCAGGTGGCAACAGGGCAAGCACTACCTGCCCGACGGCAACTGGCGCGCTTTCCATCTGGCGCAACTGGAGAGCGCCGCCTGACGGTCAGCGACAATAACAAAGGGCAGCCCGCGGGCTGCCCTTTTTCATGGAAGATGGCCTGAGGATCAGAGCCGGAAGCGGCCGATCTCCTGCTCCAGCCGCTCGGTCAGCGACTTGAGTTCGGCCGCCTGCGCCGCCTCGTTGCCCGCCTGCTCGGCCAGCTCTTGCGAGACGTGGCGGATATTCTCGGTATTGCGGCTGATCTCGCCGGTCACTGAAGTCTGCTCCTCGGCCGCCGCGGCGATCTGGGTCGCCATGTCGCTGATGGAGCCGATCGCCTCGTTGATCCGGGCAAGGCTCTGGTTGGCCGCTTCCGCATCCTCGACGCTGGTACCCGCCAGCTGACGGCTGGTCTCCATGCCACCCACGGCGCGACCGGTGGTCTGCTGCAGGGTCTCGATCATCTGCTGGATCTCGTCGGTGGAGTCGTGGGTACGGCGCGACAGCACCCGCACCTCGTCCGCCACTACCGCGAAGCCTCGGCCCTGCTCACCGGCCCGGGCCGCCTCAATGGCGGCGTTGAGCGCCAGCAGGTTGGTCTGCTCGGCGATGCCGCTGATGGTCGCCAGAATGCCGCTGATCTTCTGGGCATGGCTGTCGAGCTCATTGATGATCTGGCTGGCATCGGCCACTTCGTCCGCCAGACCGGTAATGCTGCGCTGACTCTGGCCAACCTGGGATTGACCGGCGACCGCCAGTGCAACCGCATCGGTGGCGGTAGTGGCGGCAAACTCGGCGTTACCGGCGATCTCTTGGGTAGCGGAGGCCATCTCGGTCACCGCGGTCGCCACCATCACGATCTCGTCCTGCTGCTGGCGCACCCGCTGACTGCGAGCCTGCGCCCCGGCCGCCTGGGCACGGGACTGGGCCGCCAGCTCGACGGTCACATCGCGCAACCGGCTGACGATGCCGTGCAGCCGCGCCACGAACTGGTTGAAGTTCTGGGCCAGCTGACCCACCTCATCCTTGCTGTGGGTGTTGATGTGAACGGTGAGATCCCCCTCACCGTGGGCGATGTCGTGCAGGGCGTGCGCGACCCGACCGAGATCGGCGAACAGGTATTTGAAGGTGGCGGTGAGCAGGGCGCTGAACACCAGCATCAGCACCAGGGTCAACCCCACCAGCTCCCACAGCAGACTGCTGAGCGGCGCCTCCAGCACATCGCGATACATCACCATGGCCAGCAGCCAGTCGGTGCCCGGCACCGGTTGTACCGCCAGCAGTACATCCCGCCCGTCGAGGGTGGCGGCGTGCAGCTCGCTGTTTTCGCGGCCCCACTGCTGGAAGGTGGCGGCAGAGAGCCCCGGCGCCAGCTCGGCGATGGGCTTGAGCGCCAAATCCTTCTGCGGATGGCCGACGATGAGGCCGCTGCTGTCGAGCAGCATGGCATAGCCTTCACCCTGCACCTTCATCGCCAGTACTTCGTCGATCAGCTTGTCGAGCGCCAGGTTGGCCCCCACGGCACCGACCAGCTCGCCCTGATGGCGTACCGGCTCGGAGAGGGTGACCACCAGCTTCTGCATGGTGACGCTGACATAGGGGGCGGTGACGATGAGCTGACCCGCTTTCACCGCATCCTGATACCAGGGGCGCTCCCGCGGGTCATAGTTACCGGTGTTGAGGGAGGGATCCTGCCGGGTCATCACCCCCTGCGCGGAGCCAAAATAGGTGAGACCGAACCCACCGGAGGTGTAGGCCTGCTTCAGGTGCGGCACCAGCTCGGCTTGGGGGTTATCGCTGATCAGGTTGACCAGCGCATGGACGGTGTTCTTGCGATCCGTCATCCAGTCGCCGATGGCGACCGAGTAGGCGTGGCCATAGTTGACCGCCTCGCTCTGGATGGCGCTCATGGTGCGGGATTTTAGGGTGTGAAAGGCAACGATGCCGAGCAGTGATGCCATCAGCAGCACTACGCCAAGACTGGTGGCCAGCAGCTTGCCGCGCAGAGAGAGGGTCATGACGACGAATCCTTGTTGTTGTGTCAGGCAGGGAAAACCCTGATGTATCAAAGGCTATCGGCCGCAATATGAACAGACTTTAGTGAATCTGTATATTTTCCCATCTATCAACAACAGAACGCGCTATTCTTGTGAAGCAGATCGCTATTCCATGCTGCTGACTCTTGTAACAACAAAGCAGCAGGCCGCCCGAAGGCGGCCTGTCACTTACCCCTGATATGCACCGGCGGAGTAGGTCAGCTCATAGCTGTGGCTGTAGATCTCGACAATATTGCCGAAGGGATCTTCCATGTAGACCATGCGGTAGGGCTTCTCACCCGGGTAGTACTCGCGCACCGGCATCCGCTGCTTGCCGCCCGCCGCGACGATGCGCGCCGCCAGCCCCTCGACATCCGGATCCTGCACGCTGAAGTGGAACACCCCGGTCTTCCAGAATTCGAAGTTGTT
This sequence comes from Aeromonas sp. 603079, assembly GCF_049172135.1. Lineage (NCBI taxonomy): Bacteria > Pseudomonadati > Pseudomonadota > Gammaproteobacteria > Aeromonadales > Aeromonadaceae > Aeromonas > Aeromonas sp. 603079. The sequence continues at coordinate 66,345 of NZ_JAAKPX010000008.1, forward strand.
CTCACGGCGCTCGCTGTTGGGGAACTCGAACAGCTCGATGCCAATCTTGTCGCCGGTAGAGAGGTGGGCGATGCGGAAGGAGCCCCAGCCCGGACCGAACACGTCGTTGCACATCACGCCGATGGCGGAGTCATCCTCGGTGATGGTGGTCGCCGGCATGATGAGATACCAGCCCATCACCTTGGTATAGAACTCGACTGCCTTGTCGAGGTCAGTCACCGTGATGCCGATGTGGGAGAAGTTGCGCGGGTAAGTCATAAGTCACCTTGAAATTGTGTGTGGGAAACAGGTGACATGATAGGAAGAGGCGCCATAATGAAAAATAAGGTCAAACTAATGGAAGGCATAAATTAAATTTATGGTTAATCCACTCTGGCTCCACACCCTGGTGGTGGTGCATGAAACCGGCAGTTTTACCCGCGCCGCCGAACGGCTGGATCTCACCCAGGCCGCCGTCAGTCAGCATATCTCGCGCCTCGAGGCCGAATTTGGCCCCCTGCTGCTGCGCAAGCCCCGTCAGCTGGAGCTCACTCCACGCGGGCTGGTGCTGCTCGACTTTGCCCGCCAGCAGGCGCAGGCAGCCGAACAGCTGCGAGCGCGCCTCTCGGACGATGACCCTCACCGCGGCGCCATCACCCTGTCCACCCCGGGCAGCATTGGTCTGCTGCTCTATCCCCTGCTGCTCGACCAGCAACAAGAGCACCCCGGACTCACCATCCAGCACCGCTTTGCCCCCACCCCCGACATAGTGCAGGCGGTACTGGCGGGGCGCAGCGATCTGGGACTGGTGGATCAGCCGCCTGAACACCCCAGCATCGCCGCCGAGCCCTTCGCCCGCGAACCCCTCTGCCTGGTGGTGCCCAACGATGGCGAGGAGCAGAGCTGGCAGCACCTCTGTCAGCTCGGCTTTATCGACCACCCGGATGGCCGCAGCATGGCACAACGCCTGTTGGGACGACGCTACCCCGGCCAGCGCGTTGACGAGCTCCCGCAGCGCGGCTTTACCAACCAGATCGGCCTGATCCTGGAGCCGGTCGCCCGCGGCCTCGGTTTTACCGTGCTGCCCCGCTTCGCCGTCACCGCCTTTGCCCAACAGGAGAAGATCCGGGTGATCCAAAGCAGCATTGAAGTGATCGACACCCTCTGGCTGATCTACCGCGCCGAGTGGCCACTCCCCGCCCGCCACCAGCGGCTGGTCACCGTCCTGAAACAGCGGGTTGCAGCACACTGAACGCTCTTGCGGCAGACATAGAGATCAATGTGGCCACAGTCACCGAGAGCTAGCGGCAAGAAGGAGAAGAGAAAGGAGAGAGGGATAAATTGGCGAACGCCGGAAATGCGAAAGGCCAGCTCAATGAGCTGGCCTTTCTGAAAATGGCAGGGGCGGCAGGACTCGAACCCGCAACCATCGGTTTTGGAGACCGCTGTTCTACCAATTGGAACTACGCCCCTGCAACAAACGAGGCGTAGTATACAAAGCGGGTTTCAAAGGTAAAGGCTTTTTTCACACTTTTAATGCGATTGCACAAATCCCGAACAAGTCGCGCTTGTTTGTGCAGCAAAGCGGGATAACTTGCTGTATTTGCAGCCCTGCCGGGGTAGGAATAGGACATAAATGGGGGTAGGGTGAAATCAGGTACCGGGAGGCCACTTATGCTCAATTACCGACTGCTCCAACAACTGGCGCCCCTCAACTTCAGGGATGAACGCAAAACAGAGCCCCTGCCCGCCTATCTTGAACGGGTCGCGCCGCTGGTGCCCTTTATTCCTGAAAATGTGCTCTCACAGTGGATTTACCGCCATTGGCGCGGTTTTGAGTCCAACTGGAGCTTTATCGATCTCGCCAGCCATCAGTTCACCTGTGAAAGCTGGCCCACCGCGCAACTGGTAGAGCAGGTGGACTCCCGCCATATGGAGGTGATCGAGCGCTGGGGCGAGATGCTGCGCAGCAACCGTTATGTCCGCCGCTCCTGGCTCGGCGAGAAGATGCTGAGCGACGGCACTTGGCCCGAACCTGTCATCGTGCTGGTGCCGGAGGAGGGGGCCAGCTACCCGAACGGTCATCCCCTGCCCCGCCCCTACTGCCTGCTGGAAGGGCACCACAGACTCGGTTATTTGCGCGCCATGGCCCGCGATGGGGAATCGCTGCAAGAGACGCACAGAGTGTGGATTTGTCGTCATGTTTCCGCCACTTAAACGTTTTTCATACTGAAATTGGCATCGGAAATAAAATTTTGACAATTAAAAAAGCGGCCCTATAATCTGTCCGGTTTTGAAAAAGGTCGGGACGAAACGATGCAGTTTTTGATTCAGAAAACAGCCTTGCAGACGGGTGGTGCGCACCAGAGCGGCCCCGTTGTTTCCGGTTCCCACCCCAAAGATCCCCAGTTATTTTTAAAAAAAGCCCCTGCTTCAGGGGCTTTTTTTTGTGCCCGAAAAACCTCCAATGATGTCAAAGGGAATGCAGACGATGACCAATCCACTCTATAAGAAACATGTCATCTCCATTTCGGACCTGACCCGGTCAGAAATGGAACTGGTAGTCTCAACCGCACAACGGTTGAAGGCTGAACCTGACACCAGCCTGTTGAAAGACAAGCTGGTTGCCAGCTGCTTCTTCGAAGCCTCCACCCGCACCCGCCTCTCGTTCGAGACCGCGGTACAGCGCCTTGGCGGCAACATCATCGGCTTCGCCGACGGTGGCAACACCAGCGCCAAGAAGGGCGAGACGCTGGCTGACTCCATCAAGATCATCGGCTCCTACTCGGATGCGGTGGTGATGCGCCACCCGAAAGAGGGCGCGGCCCGTCTGGCCTCCGAGTTCTCCCGCGTGCCGGTCATCAACGGCGGCGACGGCTCCAACCAGCATCCGAGCCAGACCCTGCTCGACCTGTTCACCATCCATGAGACCCAGGGCCGTCTGGACAACCTCAACGTCGCCTTCGTCGGTGACCTGAAATATGGCCGCACCGTGCACTCGCTGGCCCAGGCCCTCAGCCTGTTCAACTGCCGCTTCTTCTTCATCTCCCCGGAAGCGCTGGCGATGCCGGACTACATCTGCGAAGAGCTGGAAGAGAAGGGCATCCAGTTCAGCGTCCACCAGACCATGGAAGAGGTGATGCCGGAGCTGGACATCCTCTACATGACCCGCGTCCAGAAAGAGCGCTTCGACGAGACTGAATATAAGCACATGGCTGCCAAGTTCATTCTGGAGCTGGCGACTCTGGAAGGGGCCAAGCCCACCATGAAGATCCTGCATCCCCTGCCCCGCGTCGACGAGATCGATGTAGCGGTCGACAAGACTCCCCACGCTTGCTACTTCCAGCAGGCGGAGAACGGGGTCTATGCACGCCAGGCGCTGCTGGCACTGGTACTGAACGAAACTGTCTGAGCTTAGGGGAATATCATGTCTGACAAGAACCAACTGCAAGTCGAAGCCATCCGTCACGGCTCCGTCATCGATCACATCCCCGCTGGCCAGGGCATCAAGATCCTCAAGCTGTTCCAGCTGGTCGAAACCCAGGAGCGGATCACCGTCGGCTTCAACCTGAAATCCGGTGCGCTGGGCAAGAAGGATCTCATCAAGATTGAGAACACTCGTCTGACCGAACAACAAGCCAACCAGCTGGCGCTGTTCGCCCCGAAAGCGACCGTCAACATCATCGAAGACTTCAATGTGGTGAAGAAGCACCAGCTGGAGCTGCCGGAGTTCATCGCCGGGGTGTTCCACTGCCCCAACTCCAACTGCATCTCCCATAACGAGCCGGTTGACAGCTACTTCCGGGTGCGCGAAGTGAAAGGCGTGGTGCGGATGAAGTGCAAATATTGCGAGAAGTCCTTCACTCAGGACATCGTCAGCGAGCGTTACTGATATCTGATTGGGCCCCGCGGGGCCCATTTTTGAACCCTGTCACATCACCGAATTTCCAGTCAGCTATAATTTGCCATCGCAAGATGGTAATGCCCGCTCATTCCCTGCATATAGATGGATTATCAGTGTTTTTGCCTGATAACTGACTGCTATGGCAGATATCGCGCGTTTACCTCCGGTCATCATCAAAGGAATTCGTCGTGGTCAAAACCCTCAGTCGTCCCGTTGCCCAAGAGCCCGATCTGGCCCAGCTGGATGCCTGTCGCCAGATCATCGGTCAGCACTGTTACAGCACCCAGGAAGAGATCCGCCGCGAGCTGTCGGAGCGCGGCTTTGCCGACATCAGCCAGTCCACCATCTCCCGCCTGCTGCGCCGTCTCGGCGTTGCCAAGGCACAGAATGCCAACGGCAAGAAGGTCTACACCCTGGTCGATGAGCAGCTGGAGCCCGCCGGCAGCACCCGCTCGATCCACGACATGGTGCGCGAAGTGGTACACAACCAGCAGATGGTGCTGATCCACACCACTCCGGGGGCCGCCACCGTGGTGGCCCGCCTGCTGGATCGCAACGCCAATCCCGAGATCATGGGCGCCGTCGCGGGCAATGACGTGGTGCTGGTCGCGCCGCGCCATATCAGCCGCACCCGTCAGGCCCATGCCGCCGTGGTGCGCACGCTGGCGCAGGCCCGCTAAGCTCTCTCCCCCAAATGCACTGAGGCGACCCGCGGGTCGCCTTTTTGTTGCTTGCTACTTTGTGTCCATCACTTCTTGCGCCTATAAAAAACGGGAGCCCGCAGGCTCCCGCTTCATCTTGCTTGTCATCCCTCAGGAGAGCACGGCGCCCAGGCTCAGGCAGACCACGATCAGCACGGTCAGGATACCGAGCAACGGAGCCACCCACTTCAGCCAGCGCACATAAGGCACCTTGGCGATGGCCAGACCGCCCATGACCACGGCGGAGGTCGGGGTCACCAGGTTCACCAGACCGGAGGCAGACTGGTAAGCAGTCACCACCAGATCGCGGCCCACGTTGGCGAAGTCGGCCAGCGGCGCCATGATCGGCATGGTCAGTACGGCCAGACCGGAGGAGGACGGCACCAGGAAGGAGAGCACCACTTCCAGCACGAACATCACGTTGATAAAGACGATGGTGGAGAGGCCGGTCACGATCCCTTCTGCACTGTGCAAAATGGTGTGAGTGATCATGCCGTTATCCATCACTACCACGATACCGCGGGCGATACCGATGATCAGCGCCACACCCAGCAGGTCGCGGGCACCGTCGATAAAGTTGGAGGTCAGCTCCTCTTCGCTCATGCGGGAGATGAGACCAACGATGATGGCGGCAGCCAGGAACACACCGGAGATCTGCGCCATCCACCAGCCCAGCACGGCCACCCCGTAGATCATCACGGCGAAGGCAGCGACGAAGATACCCAGCACGATTTTACGGGTCAGGGTGAACTCCAGCATCTGGTCACTCTTGTTGCCAAGGAAGTGGGCACGGTTCTCTTCCCACTTGTCAGCCACCAGAGATTTACTCGGATCGCTGCGCACCATCTTGGCGTAACGCATGACGTAGGCAACGCAGAGCAGCCAACCGGCGACCAACATGGCGACGCGCAGCCAGATACCATCAGTGAAGGAGATCCCGGCGGCGTTGGCGGCAATCACGGTGGCAAACGGGTTGATGGTGGAACCCAGAGTACCGATACCGGCACCCAGCAATACGGTTGCTGCAGCCACCACAGGGTCGAAGCGTGCGGCCATCATCACCGGTACCAGCAGGGTGTAGAACGGCAGCGACTCTTCGGCCATGCCGTAGATGGTCCCGCCTGCGGCGAACAGCGCCATCAGGATCGGGATCATCCACTCTTCCCGGCCGCGCAGGCGGTCGGTAACACGTTCAATACCGGCATCGATGGCACCTGTCTTGGTCACAATGCCAAGAAAACCACCGATGATCAGGATAAAGAGGGAGACGTCGATGGCGCCAGCCTCATAGGTGTCGTGGTTGTAGAGGCCATCGATAGGTGCCAGCAGCACGTCGACGATCCCCTGGGGATTCCCCTCCACCAGTTTGTAGGTACCCGCCACCGGCACTTCTTTGCCGAGGGCTTCGTTCATGGTCATTTCATATTTGCCGGCCGGCACTATCCAGCTCAGGGCGGCCACCAGGGCGATCAGCACAAACAGTATCGTGTAGGCTGACGGGAACTTGAATTTGGTCATGGTCCAGCTTCCTTCTGTGGGTGTGGTATCCATGCAGGCTGCGGGTTGTAGGGTTAGAGGTATTATGCCGCTGTCACATGGTCGAAAAGCCGGGGGTCGCCCCCCGGCACCACTACTGCGACCTTAGTCGCCCAGCGTAGCAACCATCACTGCCTTGATGGTGTGCATCCGGTTTTCGGCCTCGTCGAACACGATGCTGTGCTCGGATTCGAACACGTCCTCGGTCACTTCCAGGCCTTTCATGCCATATTTGTCAGCCACTTCCTTGCCCATGGTGGTCTCGTCGTTGTGGAACGCGGGCAGGCAGTGCATGAACTTCACATCCGGGTTCTTGGTGGCATTGATGACATCCATGTTGACCTGATACGGGGTCATCAGTTTGACGCGCTGATCCCAGGCTTCTTTCGCTTCCCCCATGGATACCCAGACGTCGGTGTAGAGGAAGTCAGCACCCAGCACGCCCTCTTTCACATCTTCGGTCAGGGTGATGCGTGCGCCGGTCTCTTCGGCGATCTGGCGGCACTTGGCAACCAACTCCTCTTCCGGCCAGAAGGCTTTCGGCGCGACCAGACGGATGTCCATGCCCATTTTGGCGGCGCCGACCATCAGGGAGTTACCCATGTTGTTGCGGGCATCACCCAGGTAGGCGAACTTGATTTGATCCAGACGCTTGCCCTTGCCGTGCTCCAGCATGGTCATGAAGTCGGCCAGGATCTGGGTCGGGTGGAATTCGTTGGTCAGGCCGTTCCAGACCGGGACACCGGCGTAGGCGCCCAGCTCTTCCACGATCTCCTGACCGTAGCCGCGGTATTCGATACCGTCATACATGCGACCCAGTACACGGGCGGTGTCCTTCATGGACTCCTTGTGACCGATTTGGGAACCGCTTGGGCCAAGGTAGGAGACCTGCGCGCCCTGGTCGAAGGCCGCTACTTCAAACGCACAGCGGGTGCGGGTGGAGGTCTTCTCGAAAATCAGGGCGATGTTCTTGCCGACCAGATGCTTGCGCTCGTAGCCACCGTATTTGGCTTTCTTCAGGTCGATGGCCAGGTCGATCATGTATTGGATTTCGCGCGGGGTGAAGTCCAGCAGTTTCAGGAAGTTACGGTTACGCAGATTAAAAGCCATGATGAGTTCTCTCTATATATGTTTCAGACCAGTTCGGGCAGTAGTGTTGACTACGCATTCTCAGTACAGATATCGGTAATTACGCATGTACGGTGCGGGTGGCGACGATATTGGTGCCGGCTTCACCCTTGAGGATGGCGAGGCCATCTTCCAGCGAGCCGATGCCGACCATGCCGCCGGTCGCTTTGACAAATTCACAGGAGGCTTCGACTTTCGGCCCCATGGAACCTGCATCGAACTTGACCCCGGCCAGCTCGTCCGGGCTGGTGACTCGCAGCGGACGCTGGGTCGGTTTGCCCCAATCCAGATAGACGGCATCGGCGTCGGTCAGGATCAGCAGGGCGTCGGCCTTGATCTGCTTGGCCAGATAGGCGGCAGACATGTCCTTGTCGATGACGGCTTCGATACCGGTCAGGCTCTGGCCATCCCAGGTCACAGGGATGCCGCCACCACCGGTACAGATGATGAGGTGGCCCTGGGCAATCAGGGTTTCGATGGCGTCGCCTTCGACGATGCGCTGGGGCAGCGGGGATGGCACTACGCGGCGGAAGAACTTGCCGTCAGCCTTGACCACCCAGTGCTTCTCTTCTGCCAGGGTGCGCGCTTCAGCCTCTTCGTAGACGGGGCCGATAAATTTGGTCGGGTTGGCGAATGCCGGATCCTTGGGATCGACCTGCACCTGAGTCAGCAGCGCGGTGACGTTGCGGCTCGGCATCAGGTTTTTCAGCTCTTGGATCAGCATGTAGCCGATCATGCCCTGGGACTCGGCACCCAGCACATCCAGCGGATAGGGGGATACCTTGGTGTAGGCGCTGTTTTGCAGGGCCAGCAGACCGACTTGCGGACCGTTGCCATGCACCAGCACCACGTTGTACTCCTGAGCAATCAGGGCGATAGTCTTGGCGGCTGTGGCGATGTTCTTGCGCTGGATATCCGCTTCCAGTGGCTCACCACGACGGAGCAGTGCATTGCCACCCAGAGCGACGACGACAGTTGGTTTTTTCATAGTGGTTAATCTCGAGTTTGGTTCTGTGTGGCGCCAGCTTCTGCCAGCGCCACGCCGTCTCATCAGATGCTGTCGCGTTCCATCGGGCAGCTCATGCAGCGGGCGCCGCCGCGGCCACGGCCCAGTTCATCACCCGGGATGGAGAGGACTGTGATACCGGCTTTGTCATATTTCTCATTGGTGTAGGTATTGCGCTCGTAACCCACCACCACGCCGGGACGTACTGTCAGTACGTTGTTGGCGTCGTTCCACTGCTCGCGCTCGGCTTCGAAGCTGTCACCACCAGTGGTGATGATCTTCAGCTGATCCACGCCCAGCGCTTTCTCGATGGCGGTGACGAAGTAACCCTCTTCCTTGATGTTCATGCCGGTGGCGCCGCCCGGAGTCAGGCTCCAGCACTGCACATCCTTGCGGATCACTTCCGGATAGACGGAGAAGGTGTCGATGTCCATGTGGGTCATCACGGTATCCAGGTGCATGCAGCTGCGGTGTTTCGGCAGCTCCATGGCGATGACCTGCTTGGCCTGACCGTGTTTGAACAGGCTGCGAGCCAGATGCTCGACACCTTGCGGGGTGGTTCGCTCGGACATGCCGATCAGCACGGCACCGCGGCCGATAACCAGTACGTCGCCACCCTCGATAGTGGAGTTGTCGTAGTCACGCTCCTCGTCACCGAAGTACTTGATGAAGTCCTGGCCGGCAAACATCGGGTGCCAGCGGTAGATAGCCTTCACGTGGTTGGTCTCGCGGCGACGGGCCGGCTTGGCCATCGGGTTGATGGAGACGCCACCGTAAACCCAGCAGGAGGTGTCACGAGTGAAGAGGTGGTTGGGCAGCGGCTCGATGATGAAATCGGTCGGAGCGTGCATGCCCACTACCATGTTGACACCGCTGTAGGGCATCTCGGAGTAAGTCAGGCCGCCGGAGAGAATGCGGGCCAGTTCGCGGTGCGGCATGTCAGCCAGGAAGCAGCGCACGTCGTTGGCAAAAGAAGAGCCGAGGCGGTAGTCGGAGACCTGATGTTGCAACAGCCAGGTTTTGGCTTCCGGCACATCCAGGGTTTCGGCCAGCAGATTGGTCAGCAGGAAAACTTCGACATTCTGATCGCGCAGTACCTGAGCGAATTTGTCGTGCTCCTGACCGGCGCGTTCAACAGACAGGACGTCATCGAACAGCAGATCCTGGCAGTTGGAAGGAGTCAGACGCTTCAGACTGAGGTTGGGGCGGTGCAACATGACACGGCGCAATTGGCCAACTTCAGAACCTACATAAAATTTGCTCATGATTATATTCCGTCTAGCAATGGTCCCTGCGAGTGATTGAATAGATTCCTTCTATTCATGCTCGTGGCTAAGGCGGGATATTCTTTATGTAGGGTAATCGGCTTGTGTTCTATCCTGCCCTTGCCTTTCGAGACCGAGGTTAGCCCTGCGAATCACGACAAACTTAGACATTGATCACATTCACTTTGAACTGAATATATTCACCTTTCAATCTATGACTCCAGTAGCAATTTACGCATTTTCCTCCCAGCAAACCCTGAATCTTCATGCAAAACCACCCCGATATATTTCAGGTTGATTCAACTTTTATTCATGCCAACTCACTGGAAAGATTAAAAGAAAAAACAAAAAAACATTAAAAAACAATGAAATGGGCGACAACTAAAATAATATCTGAATATTACTACCTGTGTATTGAATACATCGCCGTAACGAGAGGAACGCGGGAGAAATAAATACTCACATCGACCACATTCACTGCATAAATCTTTTCTTGTTCCAGATCATGGCATTGATGCCAACCCCATCAGGCCCAGCCTCATAAGTCACCACCTCTTTTTGCGGTTCAACTTAATATGCACAAAGTCCGCATCAAGGTGGGCAGCCATCCTCGTCGGTCACCACAACGCCTTTTGATACTTTTTTCATTAATTGAATTTATTCACCTCACCTTGCGCTGGCGCCAACCTCGACTTAACTCAGAAAGTGATCCGGATCACACAGGAATGGCACTACCAAGGAGTTGTTATGAAGATGAAACCCATGCTGTTGCTCGCGACTTTGCTGCTCTCTGCGCTCCCCACCCTCAGTCAGGCTGAAGGAGCCCCTGCCATACCCATGGTGGTATGCCATGTCGACAAGACCCCCCAGATGCTGGTGCCCGACTATGTCTGCCGCTGGCATGGCGGCAGTGTTCACTATTAACCTGCAGAACGAGAGGAGCATCACTCCTCTCGCCTTGTGATGAGCCAACCCCCTCCTATACTGAAATCAACGGTTTTCTCATGGATAGGGGAACGTCATGATCTTGTTGGTCGGTGGGGAGAAGGGTGGCAGTGGCAAGAGCTGCCTGGCGCAAAATCTGGCGGTCTACCTCAGATCCCAATTTCAGGGAGAGGTGTTACTGGTCGACTGCGACCCGCAACGCACTACCTCGGACTGGATTCAGGAACGCAATGACAACCCGGATCTGCCACAAATCAACTGCGTTCAGCTCTATGGCAATATTCGCAACGATCTGCTTAGCCTGAAAAATCGCTATGACTACGTCATCGTCGATTGCGGCGGGCAAGACAACCGGGCACTGCGCTCCACCATGGCTGTCGCCACCCACGCCCTGATCCCCTTGCGCCCGAAACGCCGCGACCTCAAGACCCTACCCCACATGGAAGATCTCATAACCACCTGCAAGATGGTCAATCCGACCCTCAATGCAGCCGTTGTATTGACCCAATGTCCATCTTTGCCCAATCAGGTAAAGCGGATTCTCGAGGCCAAAGAGGTATGTGCCTCGTTCGGAGTCGACGTACTGAATTCCATCACCTATGGCCGCAACGTCTACGACGATAGTGAGGAAAAGGGATTATCGGTGATGGAGATAGAACCGGATGGCAAATCTGCCGAAGAGATCCGGGCCATCGCCAAAGAGTTCCTGAAAGTGGGGGTATGAGATGGGCTTGGCGGACCTGAAGAAAAAGCATCAGCTGCATCACCAGAAGAAGTTCACTGTCGATGAATTTATCGAAGATGCTGAGTTCTACGCCAAGGGTAAACCCAAGGTTGTCAGCCTTGAGTTGAGTCTGCATAGGGATGAAGCCTTGTCGGCACTGGCCTTTATCGAGAGTGGTGAGCATCTGAAGCCCAGCTTTAAAAAAGCGACCTTCTCCATGAGTACAGTGGCCATCGATGAGCTGGGTAATCTGACCCAACAAGACGGCATGAACAAGTCCCTGCTACTGCGCCTCTTTACCCACTACTTCTCTTCGCTCACCCCTGAAGAGCGCCAAACCATCTATGAGCGCCTCAACCAGCACCTATAAATACCCCATTCACTGCTCTTTTCCTGCCGTCACACCCACATTGGGTGATCACCATCAGAGCACAGAATCTGTTTCCAAAGTAACCAAAATCCCGTGTAAGAGATCTGCCATTGCACATGTAAGTAAACAGCCTAAAAGATCCTCGAGATAATCGGAAAATAGGATCTTAAAACGTGAAGGCGATTAACTTAAGCAGCTGTTTATAAATGAATAAATCGAAGCACACCACTTTCGAAACAGCTAATAGAAAAAACGTTTTCCATTCTGACGTTGTAGCCGGTTAGAAAATCCTTATAGTTACTCATGCACGGACGCAATGAAGTCGGTCAGGAAGACTGGCTGCCAGGGTTGGGCAAATGGACTCGCCACAGGATGTGGTAAAGGACACCTCCCGGGACGGAGAAAGTGCGACGGGACAGGATGACTCGTCAGGCCAAGATGGCTAAAGGACACCCCAAAGGATTGGGAAGGGGAAACCTAAAGGAAGAGGTAAACAGTCAGGGATTGCAGGGAGCAACTTCGTTCAAGGATCTGAGCGATACGACTACCGGGGGCGACGCAAGTCGCCCCCATCTTTTTATCTGCATTTCACCGTCCCCTTGCTTGGCTCTCAATTGCTTGCCTCAGCGCAGAGACTTCTTACCAGAACCTTTCCGACCCGCTGCTTAAGCAAAAATACATATGAAAAGGGCGCCACGATGGCGCCCTTTTCTGTTTTCTAATCGGCAAACAAGCTTATATCACGCGAGAGAACTGTTGCTGGCGCGCCTTGTTGCGCAAGTACACGTCGAAACACATGCAGATATTGCGGATCAGCAGCTGCCCCGTGGAGGAGACCTCCAGACCATCCTCCGTCATACGCACCAATCCATCGTTGATGAAGGTCTGCAGCAGCTTGAGATCGTCGGCAAAATACTCTCTGAAATTGAGACCGTGCGCCTGCTCGACAGACGCAAAGTTCAGACGGAAATCACAGATAAGCCGCTTGATCACCTCACGGCGGATCAGGTCATCCTGATTGAGCGAGCAGCCTTTCCACTGGGCATGACCCAGCTCTGCAACCTGTGCGTAATACGCCTTGAGCTCTTTCTGGTTCTGGGAATAGGCATCACCGATCATGCTGATGGAGGAGACACCCAACCCCAGCAGATCGCAATCACCTTGAGTGGTATAACCCTGGAAGTTGCGGTGCAGCTTGCCCTCGCGCTGCGCCACTGCCAGCTCGTCATCGGGTTTGGCAAAATGGTCCATGCCGATGAACTGGTAACCCTGGCCAGTGAGGAAGGCAATGGTGTCCTGCAGCATGGCCAGCTTCTCCTGCGGCGCAGGCATATCAACCTCTTTCAACTTGCGCTGGGCAGCAAAGCGACTCGGCAGATGGGCATAGTTGAAGATGGAGAGGCGCGCCGGATCCGTCTTGAGCACTTCTTCCAGCGTATGGTGGAAGCTGACACGATCCTGATGCGGCAGGCCATAGATAAGGTCGAGGTTGGTCGAGCGGAAGCCTAGTTCACGGGCCCGTTCCAACATGGCTTTAATAAAGTCGTTGTCCTGCTCGCGGTTGACTGCGACCTGTACATCCTTGTTGAAGTCCTGCACCCCAAGGCTGATGCGGTTGAAGCCGACATCTCGCAGCACATCCAGCATGGTAATGGCAATCTCGCGCGGATCGACCTCGATGCTGAACTCCCCCTCTTCGGCGAAATGGAAGTGCTCACGCAGCATGGCCATCAGACGGCGCGTTTGCGCTTCATCCAGATAGGTGGGTGTACCGCCACCCCAGTGCAGCTGGGTGACCAGACGATGCTTGAAGAACGGGGCTTGCGCCTTGATCTCCTGCTCCAGGTAGTCGAGGTACTCGTCAGCCTTGTGCTGATGACGGGTAATGACCTTGTTGCAGCCGCAGTAGTAGCAGAGCTTGTGACAGAAAGGGATATGCACGTAGAGCGACAGATTGCGCTCGGGATACTGGCCAGCAGCGTGGACAAAATCCGGATAGCCGAAGCTCTCGTTGAACTCCAGCGCAGTGGGATAAGAGGTGTATCGCGGGCCACTGTAGTTATATTTTTCGATCAGGGCCTGATCCCACACAATCTGTTCTGCTTGCACGCTCGCTTCCTCTCTTGTTGTTATTGTTGGCTCACCGACCTAACTGAAAATCCTTCAGCTGGGCCACATCCTTGAGGATCTGAGCCTCCAGCTCGGCCTCGTAGCCGCTGCGTTCGAGATCCATCTTCATCACTTCATTGCGCTTGAGGGCACGTCTGGCCTCATGAGTCGGCATATCTTTCACCTTCTCATACAGCCCGTACAGACCCGGGAACTCGGCAACAAACGCCCGTCCCCCCTTGATCTGCAACGCATCCAGCAGATTGGTCAGCCGAATGGCGCCTTCGGAGTAATCACACTGCCCCTCCTGCACCGCATGAGCAATGACCCGCACGCTCTCCAAAATTCGTTCATTGCGAGCGGTAATCGCCTGCCACTGCATCGCTTGCTGTCGTCTCAGCCTGGCCAGCAGCATGCCTGCATAGATGGCCAATCCTGACAAAATCAGGCCGCCCAACAGGGCGGCCAGCATCCATCCACTCATCACTTTTTCTTCGGCTCAGGCTTGGGTTCCGGCTTGAAATCGACCTGGTTGAAACGGTCCCACAACTCCTCTTCGGAGGCTGGTTTCTGCTCGTCGAACTCGGCGTCATCGCCATCATCAAACGGCAGCTCGTCATCTTCATCATCGTCGTTGTCGATGATGCCCAGCTCATCCATCAGCTCCTGATAACGGTCGACACGCTGATCAACCCAGGCCTGCTCGGCCGCTTCCAGGGTTTCACCGGCATCAAGACGATCCAGCAGATCATTCAAGCGGTCATCGTTTTCGATGGACGCCAGCTCCTGCTCGGGCGTCATCACCAGCGTCTTCTCTTTCACCGCCTTGGGGGCTGTCGGCTTCTTCTGTTTGTCATCCACCACCAGTACCACCGGCTTGCGGGAACCGATACGCGGATCTGTGGACTGGCTGTTGCCAGACTTGCTCTTCGGCTGTTCAACTTGCTGACGAGAACCAGCCTTCAGGCCCTTGCGCTTGGCAGCCCGTTTACGCTCACGGCCTTCCTGAGCACTGACATCAGATTCTTTGCGCTTGCCAGTAGGCTTGCGAGTGGGTTGTTTGGCAGACATGAATGGCTAACTCCGAAAATAACTGGTTTGACCCGTACCCGGGATGATCTAACCCGGTGGGATACGATGCGAGGAACAGTAAGGCTGGAACAAGAGCAGGATCCCGCACCAATCAGGCCCAATCAGGCCACTGAACACCGCAGGATCGGTATCCTCTGGGCATGTTGCTGGTATTTTGACACAGAATGGCTAATCGGGTTAATGACCCAAAAGAAAAAAGGCAGCCGAAGCTGCCTTGATATGTTCATGCGTGCGCCATCCTGAATGGCAAAACAGTCTGTTTCGTCCTCTCCATGACAACTTGTCGCCGCATCATATCGTTGTGTGGTCATCCTGACCTTATATTGGTCGTTCCTGAATGTGCGTGTACCTGTTTGACCCGTCTCGACCGCATCCTGCCATCGTGCCGGGGAGTCTGCATCCCGCAACCCCATCCCGCTCCGGAGATGGTCACCATCCTGATCCTTCAATCCTTTGCCAGCTCATCCGAGCCCATGGCATCCCGCCACGCCAGCCATCCTCTGCTCACAACACCCTGTCGTGAAACCGCCACCCAATCCGTGGGTGAATCCATTAAGCCTACTGTACCAACTCTATAAAGCGGCTCAATCCACTCAAAACATTCTCAACATGTCGAAAAATATCAATATTTATATAATTCATTGATAAATAATAATTATTTAATATTTTATGCAATTTTATGAGCCTTGGCCTGCCTTGAGAATGGGAGATCTCTTACAGAACGGGGGGATTAAACCGAGAATTATCTGAAAGCCATAAAAACAACGGGGAGCCCAGGCTCCCCGTTTCAACTCAAATCGACCGTATCGACTATATCAGTGCAGACCCGCCACATATTTGGAGAGGGCTTCGATATCCTGATCAGTCAGTTTCTTGGCAACGTCCCGCATCATGCCATTCGGATCGTTGTCACGCGTCCCGGCACGGAATGCGGTGAGCTGAGCCTTGATATAGGCAGGATGCTGGCCGGACAGGTTGGGATACTTCGCCTGTTCGACACCCGAGCCACGGGGACCATGGCAAGCCGTACAAGCTGCCAGACCGCGACTCATGTCACCACCCATATAGAGTGCCTTGCCCGCTTCGACCACGTCGTCAGGGACAGCGATAGGGGTAACCTTCAGGCTGGAGAAATAAGCCGCCAGGTCATCCATGTCCTGTTCCGACAAAGGTAACGCCATCGGCCCCATCACTGGCGCAACCCGGCCAATTTGACCAGAAGCGGCAGCCTTCAGTTCAACTAACTGTTTTTTGATATATGATGCGTGCTGACCAGCAATTTTGGGGTACATATCAACCAGGCTGTTTCCGTCCGGTCCATGACAAGCCGCACAAACGGCAGCCTTGGTCTGTCCCGCAGCGGCATCGCCCTTGGCTTGTGCCATCCCCGTTACGCCAACCATCAGAGCAAGAGTAATGACTAGGTTCTTCATGGCGTTCCAACTTTTCGTTATTAGGCTTCCAGATCCCATGCCGCTGAAGGCATGTTAAAATAAACGCGTTTAAGCGACGCTATTTTACACCATTTTACAAAAAAGTAACTCTATAACCCTCTATCTCCATGGGGAATTTACGTTGGATACACAAACTCTGAATTTCAATAAGGTGCATTTTGTGACCAGCGCACCCGACATCCGTCACCTGCCAAATGATGGGGGTGTCGAGATCGCGTTTGCCGGCCGTTCCAACGCCGGTAAGTCATCTGCATTGAACACCTTAACCAAACACAAGAACTTGGCGCGCACCAGTAAGACACCCGGTCGTACCCAGCTGATCAACCTGTTTGAGCTGGAACCGGGCAAGCGTCTGGTCGACTTGCCGGGTTATGGTTATGCGCAAGTTCCGCTGGAAATGAAGCTCAAGTGGCAAAAGTCACTGGCAGAGTATCTGCAGCGCCGTGAGTCATTGAAAGGTCTGGTGATCCTGATGGACATCCGCCACCCGCTCAAAGATACCGACATGAACATGCTGGAGTGGAGCTCGCACCGTCAGTTGCCCGTCATGCTGCTGCTGACCAAGGCTGACAAATTGAGCCCAGGTCCACGCAACAACCAAGTGATCAAGGTGCGCCAGGCCGTTGCCAACCTCGGTTCCCAGATCCAGGTCGAAGCGTTCTCCTCCCTCACCAATATCGGTGTGGAAAAGCTGGCGAAAACCCTGACCGAATGGTACGTCAGTGGTGACGATACCGACCTGCTGAACGCTGACGAACAGCAACCAGCCGAGGAGTAATCTACTCCTCGCTCTCCTTGCAATTGGCGGAGCACTCCTCCGCTGATTGAAAGGGTTTCAGATTGCCGCTTTCACCTGCCTCACGACAAACACCCCGCATTCGCCTCCCCGGCTATATCCATTACTGCTTACAGTTCATATAGATAGGTAGTTGATTCACGCAAGAAATTAACATCTAAAGACGTTGAGAGCGTTTTCAAATTCGCTCTTTCAAAACGAACAATAATTACAAAAATAGACAAAAATGAAATTTAATTACAAGATCTAACCAAAAGGGATAAAAATGAGGCCGGACGACAGTGATGCCATCCAGCCTGAAATAATAAGTTCAAAAAATTGGGAAGAAGCTGAATCTTGAGTACCAGACGACAGGTATTCCTCAAGAAGCAGCCTCATTCTATCAAATGCATCGCCAATTTAAAGCATTTACTCTAAATGGCGCGCATAAAAAAACACCCCGACGAGAACCTCATCGGGGCAGCTATTCAGCCACATTCAATTACGTGAAATAAAAGGTCTGAAAGATAGAACATCTTACCTCTGTACCCTACGCAGACAACTGTACAGCAAAGCAGCAGAAAGTGAAAGTAATTTATGTAATTTAGTTTCACAGCTTATAGATTAAGAAAAAATCTTTTATTTTCATGCAGATAAAAAAATCCCCAGTACGAATACCGGGGAGTTATAAAGGTGACTAGCTAGCACTTCCTCAACTATCTAGTTAGTCAGCGTCATTTCAAAGTAGTTCCGCTACAAAACAAAAAAACTTTGAAAAATCAGAGATAGATAGCGCCATCTTCAGCAAGCTCTTGTTCTTCAATGAGTTTTTCAGCCATGTCTTCAATATCAAAACGTACACTTTCGAAGGCTCTGACGATGTCATCCTCCCTCGTCAGCGCCAGACCTGTCATTCTCTCCAGCCGCCGCTGACTGATGTAACAATCTATCAGCGCCCCCATCTGCTGAGCAGGAAAACGCACCCGCTGTTCGTCAGCCTGCCACTCCATCAGGTCAGGAAACAGAATACCCTGGTTCATATGACCCCCAAGTTACGCTTCAACTCTCTCAATACCTGTTTAGTCCCGGGACGAATTCCGCGCCACACGGTAAACGCTTCGGCGGCCTGTTCCACCAGCATGCCGATTCCATCCATGGTTTGACGGGCCCCATGCTGTTTGGCCCAACTGATAAACGCCGTATCCGAGGCGCCATACATCATGTCGTAGATGGCAATATCAGTGTGGATCAGGGCGGGGGCCAACGGCGGCAGCTCCCCTTGCAGGCTGGCGGAGGTAGAGTTGATGACGAGATCGAATGACCCTGCCAACTGCTCATAGGTCTGGGCAGTCACAGGCCCCAGATCGCAGAATTCGGCTGCCAACTGTTGCGCTTTTGCGTGGGTGCGGTTGGCGATCACCAGCTCGCTCGGCAACTCGGCCAGCAGCGGCGCCAATGCACCGCGAGCCGCGCCACCGGCACCCAGCAGCAGGATCCGGCTATCCGCCAGCGTCACACCATGGGACTTGAGATCGGCGACCAGACCGGCGCCATCGGTATTATCCCCCAGCAACACGCCATCATCGGTCAGCTTGATGGTATTGACCGCGCCCGCCAGCTTGGCCCTTGGGCTCAAGCGATCGACCAGAGTAAATGCCTGCTCCTTGAAGGGAACGGTGACATTACATCCCTTGCCCCCTTGGTCAAAGAAGGTGCGCAGGGCGTGGGCAAACTCGTCGACGGCGGGTTCAGCCAGCCCATACTCCAGCTCTTGCTGGGTTTGTCTGGCAAACAGGGTGTGAATGAAGGGGGACTTGCTGTGGCGCACCGGGTGGCCAAAAACCAGATAACGATCCATCAAAGAGTTCCATCAGAGGGCAATATTCCGATTTAACGGGTTTTCACTCTCGGGAACAAGCCGAATAACGGCCAGTAAAAAGGGACCATCATGGTCCCTCGGGTCACAGCCATTCTCGCGGCGTGAGGTAATCGGTGTAGAGCAAGGCTTCAGGAGTGCCCGCCTCCGGCTGCCAGTCATACTCCCAACGTGCCAGCGGTGGCATCGACATCAGGATCGACTCGGTACGTCCGCCGGTCTGCAACCCGAACAGGGTGCCTCGGTCATACACCAGATTGAACTCCACATAACGGCCGCGACGATAGAGCTGGAACTCCCGCTCCCGCTCGCCATAGGGCAGCGCCTTGCGTCGTTCAATGATCGGCAGGTAAGCATCGAGATATCCCCGACCTACCGCCTGCATAAAGGCAAAGCAGTCGGCAAAGGGCCAGCGATTCAGATCGTCGAAGAAGAGGCCGCCCACCCCTCGCGTCTCGTTGCGGTGTTTGAGGAAGAAGTAGCGATCGCACCAGGATTTGAACTCGGGGTAGATCTCATCACCAAATGGCTGGCAGAGATCACGGGAGACCTGATGCCAATGCTGCACATCCTCGGCAAACGGGTAGAAAGGCGTCAAATCGAAGCCACCGCCAAACCACCAAATGGGCTCTTCACCCTCTTTCTCGGCAATGAAGAAACGGACGTTGGCGTGGCTGGTCGGCACATAGGGGTTGTGCGGATGGATCACCAGCGACACGCCCATAGCCTCGAACTTGCGACCGGCCAACTCTGGCCGATGGGCTGTAGCAGAGGCAGGCATGGCATCGCCATAGACATGGGAGAAGTTGACGCCCCCCTGCTCGATCACCGCGCCGTGGCGCAGCACACGGGTGCGACCACCGCCACCGCCTTCACGGCTCCAGGCATCTTCCACAAAGTGTCCGGCACCGTCGGCCATTTCCAGACCACGGCAGATCTCGTCCTGCAACTGCAACAGGAAGGCCTTGACCTGGGCCACATCCGGTTTGCTCATCTTGTCTCCAGTCAGGCAGGATCGTGAACGCCCTGTCCATTTTTATAGTTAAATCAATCCGATGAGCTCACCGCTCAGCGGATTGATAGCAAATCATGACGTATCCGCCTGTTCAGGAGGGGCGAATAATGGCGCCGGTTCGGGCGTCCTTGATCTCGGATGGGTTAGCTTGACCACCCACTTCCCCGGGCAGGATATAGGCTAACTTGCTTGCCAGCCGCTCACCAATATCGGCCACGCGGCGAGCCGGCTCCTCACCGGTCAGGTTGGCGCTGGTAGAGACCAGCGGCTTGCCAAAGGCACGGCACAACGCCTGTACCTGAGGATGAGCCGTCACGCGTACCGCGAGGGTCTCGAACTGCCCGGTCAGCCAGGCTGGCGTCGTCGCACGGGCAGGCATGATCCAGGTAAAAGGACCGGGCCAGCTGGCTTCAACCAGAGCCAGTTGCTCACCGCTAAGCTGACTCAGATCGATGTAATCCTGCAATTGCGCCACGTCGGCAGCAATCAGGATCAACCCTTTCTCTACCGGACGCTGTTTGATGGCCAGCAGTCGCTGCACCGCCACTTCGGAGTCGGGATCACAACCCAGACCAAACACAGCCTCGGTCGCATAGGCAATCACCCCTTCCTGCTGGAGGGCGGCAACCGCCTGTTCAAATTCATTTGGCATAGGAAAAATGCGGCAGCCAGGCTGCCGCCTCGTCACTTAGTAGCAAGTTGAATCCATACGGCGGCGACCACAACAAAGTGACGTTTTGCTGTAGCACAGGAAAAATACGACACATCCGGATCGCCACCCGTTCACTTACTTGAGTTGAGCCTGCAGGGCGGCATCCTTGGCCATCACCTCTTCGGCATTCTTCTGGCGTTCGGCCCGAACCTTGGCTGCCAGTTCATCATCGGCTACTGCCAGCATCTGGGCTGCCAGATAACCTGCGTTCTTGGCACCGGCTTTGCCGATCGCCACAGTCGCCACCGGTACACCACCCGGCATCTGCACGGTGGAGAGCAGCGCATCCAGCCCCTTGAGCGGGCCACCATCGATGGGCACCCCGATCACAGGACGAGTCGTGATGCCGGCTACGGCACCCGCTAGGTGCGCAGCCAGACCGGCAGCACAGATAAAGACCTTGCAGCCACGGGCCTCGGCATCGGTCACATACTGATGGGTCGCAGCCGGCGTGCGGTGCGCGGAGGTGACTTTGACTTCCACTGCGATATCAAATGACTTGAGCACCTCGAGGGTGCTCTGCATCACGGGGAAATCAGAATCAGAGCCCATCAATACGGCAACAAAGGGTTTATTCATGGTGGGAATTTCCTTACTCCAAGTGGGGGGTTGAAGTTCACCGAAAACGTTTCAATCCGGTTGCGGCGGCGGGATTATACCTGCTCACTTTGGTGGCCGCATTTCTTTTGCGGACAGACCCAACGCAGCGTTCCCCTCACTTTTTTCTCGACCATGATGCCCCAACCACACGCGGGACAAGGCATGGGGATCGGCTTGTCGTTCACCACATATTTGCAATGGGGATAGCCATCACAGGAGTAAAATTGCTTGCCATAGCGGGAGGTCCGGCTCACCAGATGACCCTTGCCGCACTCGGGGCAGAGGATCTGGGTATCATCGCTCTCCTGCAGGGATTCGATGTGCTGACAGGCCGGATACTGAGTGCAGCCGACAAACAGACCGTAACGCCCCTTCTTGATCGCCAGCGGCTGTCCGCAATCGGGACAGGCAGAGCCTTCGAGCACCTTTTCGATGTCGCGGCCGGATGGCGTCAGGGAGCGAATGTAATCACAGGCAGGATAGGCAGAACAGCCGAGAAATGGGCCATGTTTGCCCTGGCGGATCACCAGCTCGGCCCCGCACTGCGGGCACGGCTCGCGCTCGAAGGCATGTTCGTGGGCTGAAAAGAGGTGATGATCGATTTTTGACATGGGCCGCGCCTTGAAATCCAGATGGCCTGAATTCTACCAGCGCGGCACCGGACTGTCAGTGAATGACGCCGTCTGACTCATCAAACACCAGCTCTTCCATCTGCTGGTAGGCATTTTCACTGCCCGGTACGTTGAACAGCACCATCATGACGACCCACTTCAGGTCATCCAGCTCGATATCCGGTTTGTCCAACTCGAGCAGACGCTCGATACAGATCTCGCGGGTTTCGGCATTCAGTACCTGGGCCTGTTCCAGAAATAGCAGGAAGCCGCGGCACTCGGTGCTGAGGCGTGCCAGCTCTTGCGGGGCATAGATACGCATCGAGCCTTGCGCGCTGGCGGCCACATAGACCTCCCGCTCGCTATCATGCAGATTGGCCAGTCGCTCCAACCAGTCGAGCGCCTTGTCGATCTCTTCCTTGTCAAAACCGGCTCGGCTCAACTCGTCGGTGAGTTCATTCTGCTCGACCATCACATCTGCATCGCTGTGGATGTAGGTCTCGAAAAGGTACATCAATACATCAAACATGATTCGCCCTCCTCGCTCTGACGTATCCACCGGCTACCGCCATCACTGCACCGACCAACTCCAGCTCTACCAACCTGCCCAATACCACTTCGACAGGAAGCTGGGTCCGCTCGGCAACGGTATCCACGCTCGTGGTCTCGTAATCTACGTTATCCAACAAATCAGCATAAGGCAATTCGCTATTATGCTGTTGCTCAGATGGTATGGCCGACGGATCTGGCCGTGCGAACCACTCTGGCAACTCTTCCACTATATCGGCCGCACTCAGCACAAGTTTGGCCCCCTGCTGAATTAATCTGTTGCACCCTATCGCCTGGGCGTTTTGCGGGGCGCCGGGTACCGCAAACACTTCGCGCCCCTGCTCCAGTGCATAGCGAGCGGTGATCAGCGAACCACTCTGCTCGGTCGCCTCCACCACCAGAGTTCCCAACGACAGACCACTGATAATACGGTTGCGACGAGGAAAATGTTCAGCCAGCGGCCCTTTATCCGGCGCCAGCTCGGAGATAAGCAAACCACCTTTCTCCAGAATCTGACCTGCCAGTCCCTGATGGCGTTTGGGGTAGAGGCAATCCAGCCCGGAGCCCAACACGGCAAGGGTGATACCACCACAAGCCAGCGCCTGCTGATGGCAAACACCATCGATACCGAGCGCAAGGCCCGAGGTGATGGCGAACCCGCATCTAACCAGTTCGCTACAGAGACGGGACGCGTTATCTTTGCCTGCATAGGTGGGATGACGTGTCCCCACCATCGCCAGCTGGGGTAGCGACAGCGCTTCAAGATCGCCACGGCAGTAGAGCAACAGGGGGGCCGCGGGAATTTCACGCAACAAGGGCGGATAAACAGGGTGATCTTGCGGAATAAGGAGATTGCCAGGTAACGCGGCCCAAGCCAGACTCTGCTCAACAACCGGCGAGGGCCAGCGCAGTTGTTTGATCTGCTCTGACGACAGCCCCATACCGTGCAGCTGTGTTTCATCGCTCTGAAACAGGGCATCAATCGAACCGCCGATCTGCTCCAGCAGCCGAACTGCGGTTACAGGGCCGATTCCGGTAACCGCATTGAGGGTTAACCAGAGCGCCAAGCGCTCATCGGGGTAATTCACGTCAGAAGTGAGTGACCTGATAACCCGAGCTCACCATGTCCTTGCTCTGCATGATGAGGCCATAACTCAGCTTGTCATACACCTTGAACAACATGACGCGGGCAATCGCTTCAGAGGGCAGTGGTGCCTTCTGGTTGCCACTACTGTAGAACACCTTGTCGTAGACAGAGGAGAACTCCTTGTATTTCACTGCACCATTCTTGGTGACCAGAGCAGCCCCCGGACGCCGAACATCGAGCACATCGCCCGCGGAGAGTTGATCCCGAGCGCCTTTGTTAATCAAGACCACATCAAACTTGCCCCCTCCCCTGGCTTTGCTCGGCAAGTCGATGATGTAGCCAGGGGCAATCGCCGGGGCAGCCTTGGGCATGAAAACCGCAGGCATGTTCTCCTGAGGGGGCAGCTCCATAATCTTGTCACCCTGCAATACTTCACGCTGGTTGTGGGTGAGAGTAACTTCGGTCCGATCACCATCCAGCAGCGCTACCGCACGCACCACGCCTGCAAAGATGGCCTCCTGACCCAAAAGCTCACCTGTCTCGCGATCCTTGTAGACCACCCCGGGATGATAGATGCCATACATCTTGCCCGGTATCAGAGCTCCCTGCACATAGAGGGTGTCCCCCTCAAGCATTCCAAGGTGCTTTTCGTCTGAACCCAGCAAATAGGGCAGCATTTTCTGCTGCTGACTGTCGGCCAAAATATGGTCCGTCTGCAAAAAGGGACCTATCTCGCTGAAGGGCAGAGTAGGGATAGGATTTGCCTTGCTCTCATAACGGGTTTTCGGGCCGAGACGGATGACCTGTTTGTCCCCCTGCATCGCTTTGCCCAGCCGGGGCTCACCATTGACCCAGCTCAGGTGCAGCACGTCCCCTGGGTAGATCCAGTGCGGATTGGCAATCTGTGGATTGATGTTCCAGAGCCGGGGCCACAGCCATGGCTCAGAGAGATATTTGCCGGAGATATCCCACAGGGTATCGCCTTTTTGCACTACATAGCTTTCGGGATAACCCGCTTTCAACCTCAGCTGATCGGCCAGAGCAGCTTGGCTCATGGTCACCAGCAGGCAGGTGAGGATGGTTTGCTTCAGATACATAACACTCCCTGTTACCTCTGCGCGCAAAGTGTTGCTGTTTTTTGTCGGCGTAAATGACTAGAATTACGCCAATATTGACTGCATTTATACGAAACTAAAGAAAAAACTATGGCCATTCTAGATGTATTGCGTTTTCCCGATGAGCGTCTGCGTACTATCGCAGCCCCTGTCGAGACCTTTACACCCGAGTTACAACAAATTGTAGATGATATGTTCGAAACCATGTATGCGGAGGAAGGCATTGGCCTAGCCGCAACGCAGGTGGATATTCATCAACGCATCATAGTGATCGATGTCTCTGAAAACCGTGAAGATCCTCTGGTATTGATCAATCCGGAAGTGATCTCCCAGTGTGGCAGCACCGGCATTGAAGAGGGTTGTCTCTCCGTGCCTGGCAGCCGCGCTCTGGTGCCTCGCGCTGAGCAGATCAAGATCCGCGCCCTGGATCGCCACGGCAAACCGTTCGAGCTGGAAGCGGACGACCTGCTCGCCATCTGTATCCAGCACGAGATGGACCACCTGATGGGCAAGTTGTTCGTGGATTACCTGTCCCCGCTCAAGCGCCAGCGCATTCGCCAGAAGCTGGAAAAGATGGCCCGTGAAGATCGCAAAGTCCTCTGAGGATCTGCCCCATTGAATAAGCTGAAACTGATTTTTGCCGGTACTCCCGACTTCGCCGCCCGTCACCTGGCGGCGTTGTTGTCTTCCGACCACGAGGTCGTTGCCGT
Organism: Aeromonas sp. 603079; assembly: GCF_049172135.1. NCBI lineage: Bacteria > Pseudomonadati > Pseudomonadota > Gammaproteobacteria > Aeromonadales > Aeromonadaceae > Aeromonas > Aeromonas sp. 603079. The sequence continues at coordinate 91,608 of NZ_JAAKPX010000008.1, forward strand.
TTATACCCAGCCCGACAAGCCCGCCGGCCGTGGCCAGAAGCTCACCGCCAGCCCGGTCAAAGAGCTGGCACTGGCCCACAACCTGCCGGTTTACCAGCCCGCTACCCTGCGCAAGGAAGAGTCGCAAGCCGAACTGGCCGCCCTTGGCGCAGACCTGATGGTCGTGGTGGCCTATGGCCTGATCCTGCCCAAGGCGGTACTCGATACCCCGCGTCTGGGCTGCATCAACGTCCATGGCTCCCTGCTGCCCCGCTGGCGTGGCGCGGCACCGATCCAGCGCTCAATCTGGGCGGGCGATAGCGAAACCGGCGTCACCATCATGCAGATGGATGTGGGGCTGGATACCGGCGCAATGATCCGCAAGGTAAGCTGCCCCATCGCCGCCGACGAGACCTCTGCCAGCCTCTATGACAAGCTGGCAGAGCTGGGTCCGCAGGCGCTGGTCGACACCATCGATGCCATGGCTGCCGGTGAAACCGCTGCCGAGGCGCAAGATGATGCGCTGGCCAACTACGCCGAAAAGCTCTCCAAGGAAGAGGCCCGCATCGACTGGTCGATGGAGGCTGTTGCCATCGAACGCTGCATCCGCTCGTTCAACCCCTGGCCCATCAGCTGGTTTGAAGTAGCTGACCAGACCATCAAGGTATGGCAAGCCGCCGTCATCGACATCGACCACGGCCAACCCGCCGGCACCCTGCTCAAGGCCGACAAGCAGGGGATCGATATCGCGACCGGCAAAGGGGTACTGCGCCTGCTGACCCTGCAACCGCCCGGCAAGAAGGCGATGTCCGTTTCGGATCTGCTCAACTCTCGCCGCGACTGGTTTGAACCCGGCACGCAATTGAATTGAACTGGATTGAATTGACACAAGCGGGGCCCAGGCCCCGACTTGCGCATCTAAGGTAACTCTATGAAAACACGTGCACAGGCCGCTCTCGTTATTCAACAGGTGCTGGATCAGGGTCAATCCCTTTCCGCTGTTCTGCCTGCTGCCCAGGAGAAGGTTGCACCTCGCGATCGCGCTCTCCTGCAAGAACTCTGCTACGGCACCCTGCGCTGGCTACCCCGCCTCGATGCGGCAGTCAACGAGATGATGGACAAGCCGCTCAAGAACAAGAGCCGCATTTTCCACTACCTCATCCTGGTCGGTCTCTATCAGCTCATCTACACCCGCATTCCGGCTCACGCCGCGGTGGCCGAGACCGTCAACGCCGTTAAACTGCTCAAGGGCACCTCACTGCGTGGCCTCATCAACGGCGTGTTGCGCAACTTCCAGCGCAGCGCCGAAGTCATTCTGCTGCGTATCGACCGCGTGCCGAGCGTGCGCCTGGGTCATCCTGAGTGGCTCACCAAGCGCCTGCGTCAGGCCTATCACGATGAGTGGGAATTCATCATGGAGGCGAACAACCAGCGCCCTCCCATGTGGATCCGCAACAACAGCCAGCGCCAGAGCCGTGATACCATGCTGGCTCGCATGGCTGAAGTCGGCATCAATGCCGTGGCCGGTGAAGAGGGCGAGGATTGCATCCTGCTGGAGCGTCCCTGCGATGTGACCAAGCTGCCCGGCTTCGAAGTCGGTGACTGCTCGGTACAGGATGGCGCAGCACAACAGGCGGCCGCCCTGATCGACCCGCAACCGGGTGAGTGGGTGCTGGATGCCTGCGCCGCTCCTGGCGGCAAGACTGCCCACCTGCTCGAGCGTCAGCCCAAGCTGGCTGGCGTGGTTGCCGTTGATGCCGACGAGAACCGCCTCAAGCGGGTGCAGGAGAACCTGGATCGCATCGGCCTGACCGCCAAAGTGATCCACGGCGATGCCGCGGCACCGGAACAGTGGTGGCCGGAGGGGCAGTTCGACCGCATCCTGCTGGATGCCCCCTGCTCCGCCACCGGCGTTATCCGTCGCCACCCCGACATCAAGTGGTTGCGCCGTGATCAGGACATCCGCGAGCTGACCGAGCTGCAGCGCCGCATTCTCAATGCCCTCTGGGGCAAGCTGAAGAGCGGTGGCACCCTGCTCTACGCTACCTGCTCCGTCCTGCCGGAAGAGAACCGCGACCAGATCCGCGCCTTCCTTGCCGCGACCAAAGATGCCAAATTGGTACCGTTGCACGAACAGGACACTCCGGATTGCCCTGGTCGCCAGTTCCTGCCAGGTGAAGCCGAGATGGATGGCTTCTACTACGCCAAACTGGTCAAGCTCTGAGCCGGGCATGACAAACCTCATTCGGGAGAGCCGCCAGCTCCGTTCTGGCGCTCCCCTTTACAGCCTCAACGTGAGTAGACGTTCCCTATGAAAATCATCATTTTGGGAGCCGGCCAGGTCGGCGGCACTCTGGCCGAGAACCTGGCCGGAGAGAACAACGACATCACCATCGTCGATACCGACAGCGAGCGCCTGCGCGAACTGCAGGACAAGTTTGACCTGCGGGTGGTCAACGGCCATGGCGCTCACCCCAAGGTGCTGCGCGAAGCGGGGGCTCAGGATGCCGACATGCTGGTCGCCGTCACCAACAGTGACGAGACCAACATGATCGCCTGTCAGGTCGCCTACTCCCTGTTCAACACCCCGAACAAGGTGGCGCGGATCCGTTCGCCCGCCTATCTGACAGAGCGGGATCGCCTGTTTCTGCCGGAATCGGTGCCGGTGGATCACCTGATCGCGCCGGAGCAGTTGGTGACCGACTATGTGCGTCGCCTGATCGAATATCCGGGGGCCCTGCAAGTGGTTGATTTTGCCGGTGGCCGCGTCGGTCTGGTGGCAGTCAAGGCCTACTACGGTGGCCCGCTGGTGGGCAACGCCCTCTCCACCCTGCGCGAGCACATGCCCAATATCGAAACTCGCGTAGCGGCCATCTTCCGTCAGGGCCGCCCGATCCGCCCGCAAGGCACCACCATCATCGAAGCGGATGACGAGGTCTTCTTCGTCGCCGCCGCGGGCCATATCCGTGCCGTGATGTCGGAGCTGCAGCGCCTCGAGAGCCCCTACCGCCGCATCATGATCGTCGGTGGTGGCAACATCGGCGCCGGCCTCGCCCGCCAGCTGGAGAAGCGCTACAGCGTCAAGCTTATCGAGCGCAATCAGAAACGGGCGGAGCAGCTCTCCGAACTGCTGGAAAACACCATCGTCTTCTGCGGCGATGCGGCGGATCAGGAGCTGCTGGCCGAGGAGCACATCGACCAGATCGACGTCTTCATCGCCGTCACCAATGAGGATGAGGCCAACATCATGTCAGCGCTGCTCGCCAAGAAGATGGGCGCCAAGAAGACTATGGTGCTGATCCAGCGCGGCGCCTACGTCGATCTGGTGCAGGGTGGCTCTATCGATATCGCCATCTCGCCCCAGCAGGCCACCATCTCGGCCCTGCTGACACACGTGCGTCGGGCCGATATCGCCAACGTCTACAGCCTGCGCCGCGGCGCTGCCGAGGCGATCGAGGCGATTGCCCATGGTGACGAGAACACCTCCAAGGTGGTCGGCAAGACGGTGGGCGAGCTCAAGCTGCCGCCGGGTACCACTATCGGTGCCGTAGTGCGCGGGGATGAGGTACTGATCGCCCACGATCGCACCAAAATCCAGCAGGATGACCACGTGGTCATGTTTCTGGTGGACAAGAAGTACATCCCGGAAGTGGAGCGGCTATTCCAGCCAAGCCCCTTCTTCCTGTAACGTCTTCATGCGCACAGGCTGTCAAACCAGACCCGGCTCAGCTCCCCCAAGGGGATGGTCCGGGTCTTTTGTTAATCAACGACCAGGTTATCGAACATGATCAAGCTGCGTCCCATTATCTTCACCCTCGGGCTGGTGCTCTCCAAGCTGGCGCTCTTCATGTGGCTGCCCACCTTGCTGGCACTGCTCACCGGGTCAGAGGGATTTGTCGAGTTTCTCAAGTCCGTGCTGATCACCCACGGCGCCGCCCTGCTCTGCCTCCACTATGGTCGCAAGGCGGAGTTTCATCTGGGGGTGCGGGAGATGTTCCTGCTCACCACCTCGGTCTGGGTGGTAGCCTGCGCCTTCGGCGCCCTGCCTTTTGTTTTCATCACCCACATCAACTTCACCGACGCCTACTTCGAGACCATGTCGGGGGTGACCACCACGGGCTCTACCGTGCTCTCCGGCCTCGACAACATGGCTCACAGCATCCTGTTGTGGCGTTCCATCCTGCAGTGGCTGGGCGGGGTTGGCTTTATCGTGATGGCGGTTGCCGTGCTGCCCTACCTCAACGTCGGCGGCATGAAGCTGTTCCAGACCGAGAGCTCGGACTGGTCGGACAAAAGCGCCCCGCGTGCCAAGACAGTCGCCAACAACATCGTCGTGGTCTATCTGGTGCTCTCCATGCTCTGCTTCATGGCCTACTGGGCCAGCGGCATGAACATGTTCGAGGCGATCAACCACGCCATGACCACTCTCAGTACTGGTGGCTACTCCACCTCCGATCAATCCATGTCCCACTTCTCCAACTCGGCCCACTGGATTGGCACCCTGTTCATGTTCCTCGGCGGCCTGCCCTTCCTGCTCTATGTGCAGAGCCTCAACCACAGGGATTACAGTCTGTTCAAGGATGCCCAGGTGCGAGGCTTCTTCTGGCTGGTGGTCTGGGTCACCGTCATCATGACCTTCTATCTGTGGGAGAGAGACCTGTTCGGCTTCTGGGATGCCCTGCGTATCAGCTGCTTCAACATCGTCTCGGTGCTCACCACCACCGGCTACGGCCTTGGTGACTTCGGCACCTGGGGGCCGCTCGCCAGCATCGTCTTCATCGTGCTGCTGGCTCTTGGGGCCTGCTCCGGCTCCACTGCGGGCGGCCTCAAGATCTTCCGGGTACAGGTGGCCTTTGCCCTGTTCAAGAAGCAGATGCGCCAACTGATGCACCCTTCCGGCGTATTTCCCCAGAAGTACAACGGCCGGACAGTCAATGACGCCATCATCCGCTCAATGATCTCCTTCGTGCTGGCCTACTTCGCCATCATTCTGATGATAGCCGCACTGCTGGGCGCCATCGGGCTTGACCCCCTGACAGCCATATCCAGCTCCATCACCGCCGTTGCCAACGTCGGCCCGGGCATGGGCCCGGTGGTCGGCCCCAGCACCAACTTTGCCAGCCTGCCGGAATCGGCCAAATGGCTGCTGTCATTCGGCATGCTGCTGGGACGACTGGAGATCCTGACGGTCGCCGTGCTCTTCTTCCCCTCCTTCTGGCGCCAGTAACGCTCACCGTAAGCAAGCAAAAAGCCGCAGCGTTCACCCGCTGCGGCTTTTTTATCTCGTCCATCCCCACGACTTTCCCTCAACGCTCATCAGCCCCATTACCGGTGGCCTGAACGACCTCATCGGCATGGCCAGAGCGGATCACAAGCATAAAAAAACGGACCCAAACCAGAGGTTTGGGTCCGTTTATCAGTGAACCGTCAGCGGCCGCGAGGGCTGCCGAGACTCAACACATGGCATTAACCACGGCCAGAGCGCTTACGATCCAGCTCGGTCAGCAATTTCTTGCGGATACGGATGTTCTTCGGAGTCACTTCTACCAGTTCATCGTTATCGATGAACTCGAGAGCCTGTTCCAGAGTCATGCGGATCGGCGGAGTCAGAACCTGAGCTTCGTCGGTACCGGAGGCACGCATGTTGGTCAGCTGTTTGCCTTTCAGGCAGTTAACAGTCAGGTCGTTGGAACGGGAGTGAATACCGATCACCTGACCTTCGTACACTTCGGTCGCGTGACCGATGAACAGACGACCGCGGTCTTGCAGACCGAACAGGGCGTAAGTCAGTGCCTTACCGGTAGCGTTGGAGATCAGCACGCCGTTCTGACGCTCACCAATGCTGCCACCCTTGTGCGGACCATAGTGGTCGAAGGTGTGGTACAGCAGACCGGTACCTGAGGTCATGGTCATGAACTCGGTCTGGAAGCCGATCAGGCCACGGCTCGGGATCATGAAGTCCAGGCGGACACGACCCTTGCCATCCGGGGTCATGTTGGTCATTTCGCCTTTACGCAGACCCAGCTGCTCCATCACGGAACCTTGGTGCGCTTCTTCAACGTCCACAGTTACAGTTTCGAACGGTTCTTGCAGTTCGCCGTCAACGGTACGCAGGATTACTTCCGGACGGGATACCGCCAGCTCGTAACCTTCGCGACGCATGTTTTCGATCAGGATGGAGAGGTGCAGTTCACCACGACCGGATACACGGAACTTGTCCGGATCATCAGTCTCTTCCACGCGCAGGGCCACGTTGTGGACCAGCTCCTGGTTCAGACGCTCCAGAATGTTGCGGGAGGTCACGAACTTGCCCTCTTTACCGGCGAACGGTGAAGTGTTGACCTGGAAGGTCATGTTCACGGTCGGCTCGTCAACGGAGAGCGGCGGCAGGGCTTCAACGGCACCGTTGTCACAGATGGTGTCGGAGATTTTCAGCTCGCCCAGACCGGTGATAGCGATGATGTCACCCGCTTGCGCGTCGGCAACTTCAGTACGGGACAGACCCAGGTAACCCAGCACCTGACCGACTTTACCGTTACGGGTCTTGCCGTCAGCACCAACGATGGTGACTTGCTGGTTGGTCTTGACGCGACCACGAGTGATGCGGCCGATACCGATAACGCCCACGTAGGAGTTGTAGTCCAGCTGGGAGATCTGCATCTGGAAACCACCTTCGGCATCAGCCTTCGGCGCTTCAACGTTGTCAACGATGGCCTGGAACAGCGGCTCCATGTTCTCGGACTCGACGTCCTGATCCATGGTGGCCCAACCGTTCAGTGCAGAGGCGTAAACAACTTTGAAATCCAGCTGTTCGTCAGTCGCGCCCAGGTTGTCGAACAGGTCGAATACCTGATCCATTACCCAGTCAGGACGAGCACCCGGACGGTCAACCTTGTTGATGACCACGATCGGCTTCAGACCCTGAGCGAACGCTTTCTGGGTCACGAAACGGGTTTGCGGCATCGGGCCGTCTACGGCGTCAACCAGCAGCAGCACGGAGTCAACCATGGACAGTACGCGCTCTACTTCACCACCGAAGTCGGCGTGACCCGGGGTATCAACGATGTTGATGCGGTAGTCATTCCAGCGGATCGCAGTGTTCTTGGCGAGAATGGTGATGCCACGTTCCCGTTCCAGATCATTGGAGTCCATGATCCGTTCCTGGCCTTCCGTGGAGCGGTCCAGGGTGCCGGACTGCTGCAGCAGCTTATCAACCAGAGTCGTTTTGCCGTGGTCAACGTGCGCAATAATCGCAATATTGCGTAAATTCTCTAACATTCTCGCCTCAATCACCGGGTAAAATTGGGCGCTAATTGTACTCTTGCCTTTGTGATCTGCCTAGCAGAATTGCAGTACATTCGCGCATAACAACAGATCTGGATCATAGACCTCTCTGACAAACCCTGCTTAGATGGGCGGTGACCGTATTTCGCGCACCATTACAGTGCACCAAAACGATCCACCATCGCACTAAATTGATGCAACGCGAGTCGAGATCGCCTGATTTTGGGGAGCCTCTTCAGCGAGATTGCCCTGAAATCAAGCTGTCACAAACTTGGCACGATACTGGCTTATGTGAATACGACGACGCATTCACCCAGAGAGTTTTAACACCGGAGGTTACTTAGCATGTCAGCCCAGAACGTTTTGGCCCTGATCCAGGAACACGAAGTCAAGTTTGTTGATCTGCGCTTTACCGACACCAAGGGTAAAGAGCAGCATGTATCCATCCCTGCTCATCAGGTTGATGAAGATTTCTTCGAAGACGGCAAGATGTTCGATGGTTCCTCCATCGGCGGCTGGAAGGGCATCAACGAATCCGACATGGTACTGATGCCGGACGCAGCCTCCGCCAAGCTGGACCCGTTCACCGAAGAGACCACCCTGAACATCGTTTGTGACGTACTGGAGCCTGCCACCATGCAGGGCTACGACCGCGATCCGCGCTCCATCGCCAAGCGTGCAGAAGATTTCCTGAAGTCCAGCGGCATCGCTGACACCGTGCTGTTCGGGCCGGAGCCGGAATTCTTCATGTTCGACAACATCACCTTCTCCAACACCATGGGCCACAGCTTCGTGAAAATCGAATCTGAAGAAGCCGCATGGAACTCCGGCACTGCCTATGAGCATGGCAACAAGGGTCACCGTCCGTTCGTGAAAGGCGGTTACTTCCCGGTTGCACCGGTCGACTCCTCCCAGGATATCCGTGCCGCCATGTGTCTGGTGCTGGAAGAGATGGGCCAGGTCGTTGAAGCTCACCACCACGAAGTGGCCACTGCCGGTCAGAACGAGATCGCTACCCGCTTCAACACTCTTACGCTGAAAGCAGATGAAGTACAGGTACTGAAGTACGTGATCCACAACGTGGCCCACGCCTACAACAAGACCGTCACCTTCATGCCGAAACCCATGTTCGGTGACAACGGCTCCGGCATGCACTGCCACCAGTCTCTGGCCAAGAACGGCGTCAACCTGTTCGCCGGGGACCTGTATGGCGGTCTGTCCGAGATGGCGCTGCACTACATTGGCGGTATCATCAAGCACGCCAAGGCCATCAACGCCTTCGCCAACCCGACCACCAACTCCTACAAGCGTCTGGTTCCGGGTTATGAAGCACCGGTCATGCTGGCCTACTCTGCCCGCAACCGTTCTGCCTCCATCCGTATCCCGGTGGTACCGAGCCCGAAAGCTCGTCGTATCGAAGTGCGCTTCCCGGATCCGGCTGCCAACCCGTACCTGGCCTTCGCAGCCCAGCTGATGGCCGGTCTGGACGGTATCATCAACAAGATCCATCCGGGCGATGCCATGGACAAGAACTTGTACGACCTGCCGCCGGAAGAGGCTGCAGAAGTGCCGACCGTTGCTGGCTCTCTGGACGAAGCCCTGGCAGCTCTGGATGCTGACCGCGAGTTCCTGACCCGTGGCGGCGTGTTCAGCGATGACTTCATCAACTCCTATCTGGAACTGAAACAGCAGGATGTTGACCGTGTGCGCATGACCCCGCACCCGCTGGAGTTCGAACTGTACTACTCCGTCTAAGTCGCAGCAGACAGCCCATTTAGATTGGGGCAGCTTGCCGAATCGTGACAAAACCCGCCAGATGGCGGGTTTTTTCTCTGATAGGATTAAGCAAGATACCGTCAAGGAGAGATGGATGAACAAGATACATGGCATAGGAGCAATTACCCTCCTGTTACTGACCTCATTCAGTACTCATGCGGCCAAGGTCTACTCCTGGGTCGATGGCAATGGCATTACCCACTACACGGATGCCCCTCCTCCCGGCAAAAACGTAAAGGAGGTGGATCTGCGGGCTGCTCCCCTGCTGGGTAGCGCCCCCAGCTCGGTACAGGTAGACAACTTCAACAGCCTGACTGGCGCCGATGTCAAGAAGGAGCAGGAGGCGGCCAAACTGGTGATCGAGCTGCTCTCCCCTGAACAGGGCAGCACCCTGCGCGACAACACAGGCAATATCGTCTTTCAGGGTCAAATCAGCCCCAAACCGCCAACCCAGTATGATGTGCGCCTGACTCTGGATGGCAAGGCAGCCCCCATCGTCAGCAACAGCCTCTCTATCCGGGTCGAAAATGTCGATCGCGGTGCCCACGAAGCTCAGCTCGAGCTGCTCGCCAAAGACGGTACGATCCTTGCTAAATCTACACCAGTCACCTTTTACCTGCATAGAGCGACCGTGACTCCGGCTCCCAAACCCACCCCCAAAGCCAACCAAGGGTGATATAGCGCACCGATGCGGGTAAACTCTATGCACCATATCGGTGCATAATAGGTGTGTAGCACCGTTTTAGGGAGAAACCTGTGCCAACCCGCTCGGACAACGCCAAAACACTCTTGGATAATTTGCTGACCGCCGTGATCCTGATGGATGAACGGCTCTGCATCCAATTCGTCAACCCGGCGGCTGAACAGCTGCTCTCCCTCAGTGAACGCCGGCTGATCGGCATCGAACTGCCTCATCTGCTGGAACATATCTCCCTCGATTTGCAACGGCTCAAGCAGTGCCTCGTTTCAGGGCAAGGCTTTACCGATAGCGAAGTGACTCTGGTGGTAGAGGGAGAACCGCGACTGGTGGAGCTGAGCGCTACCCCCATGGCCGACCACGAACAGCGTCTGCTGGTCGTGGAGCTGCGCAAGATCGACCAGCAGAAGAAGATCAGTCAGGAGCAGCAGCAACATGCCCAGCAGCTGGCGGCCAAGGAGCTGGTGCGCGGCCTGGCACACGAAATCAAGAATCCCCTCGGCGGCCTGCGTGGCGCGGCCCAGCTGCTGCAAAAAGAGCTGCCCGACCCGGCGCTGCGCGAATATACCGGCATCATCATCGAACAGGCCGATCGGCTGCGGGTACTGGTCGATCGCCTGCTCGGCCCCCAGCGCCCCGGCCGTCACCAGATGCACAATGTCCATTCGGTACTGGAACAGGTACGCCGACTGGTGGAGCTCGAACTCCCTCCCTCTGTTCGCATCGAGCGGGATTACGATCCCAGCATCCCCGAATTCGAGATGGAGCCGGATCAGCTGCAGCAGGCGTTTCTCAACATAGTGCGCAACGCCGCCGAAGCACTGGGCGATCAGACCGGGCTTATCCGTATCAAGACCCGCACCGCGTTCCAGATCACCATCCACGGCCAGCGCTACCGGCTGGCGGCGGAGATCAAGATCATCGACAACGGCCCCGGCATTCCCGATGCCATTCGCGACACCCTGTTCTACCCCATGATCACCGGCAAGGAGGGGGGAACCGGGCTCGGCCTCTCCATCGCCCAGAACCTGATCGACCAGCACAAGGGGCGGATTGACTGCATCAGCTGGCCGGGTCACACCGAATTCACCATTTTTCTACCGCTTCGCAAGTAAGGGAACCCCATGACCGCCAAAGTGTGGATCGTCGATGACGACAGTTCTATCCGCTGGGTGCTGGAGCGCACTCTCGGCAGCGAAGGCTTCAACTGCGAGAGCTTTGCCGATGGCGAAGCCCTGCTGCACGCCCTTGAGCTGCGATCGCCCGATGTCATCCTCTCCGATATCCGGATGCCCGGCATCGATGGTTTGAGCCTGCTGGAGCAGATCCACCGCCGTCAGGCCGATCTGCCCATCATCATCATGACCGCCCACTCGGATCTCGACAGCGCGGTCAACGCCTACCAGCGCGGCGCCTTCGAGTACCTGCCCAAACCGTTCGACATCGACGAAGCCGTGACCCTGGTGCGCCGCGCCGAGAATCATCTCAAGGAGCAGCGCACCAAGCGCAAGTCTCGCCAGCAAGAAGCCACCGCCACTCCCGAAATCATCGGTGAGGCACCGGCGATGCAGGAGGTGTTCCGCGCAATCGGCCGCCTGTCTCGCTCCAGCATCTCGGTGCTGATCAACGGCCAAAGCGGTACCGGCAAGGAGCTGGTCGCCCATGCGCTGCACAAGCACAGCCCGCGCGCCCACAAGAACTTCATCGCCCTCAACATGGCTGCCATTCCGAAAGACCTCATCGAATCGGAACTGTTCGGTCACGAGAAGGGGGCCTTTACCGGCGCCAACAACATCCGCCACGGCCGCTTTGAGCAGGCCGACGGCGGCACCCTGTTTCTCGACGAGATCGGCGACATGCCGATGGATGTGCAGACCCGGCTGCTGCGGGTATTGGCCGACGGCCAGTTCTACCGGGTCGGTGGCCACCAGCCGGTGCAGGTGGATGTACGGATCATCGCCGCCACCCACCAAAATCTGGAGAAGCGGGTCGCCGATGGCGAGTTTCGCGAGGATCTGTTCCACCGCCTCAACGTCATCCGCATCCACATCCCCGCCCTCAAGGAGCGCCGTGAGGATATCCCCCAGCTGGCCCGCCACTTCCTGCTGCGCGCCGCCAAGGAGCTGAACGTCGAGGCCAAGAGCCTGCACCCCGATACCCAGGCCTATATCAGCCGCCTGCCCTGGCCGGGCAACGTGCGCCAGCTGGAGAACGTCTGCCGCTGGCTTACCGTGATGGCCTCGGGGCAAGAAGTGCTGGTCGGCGACCTGCCTGCCGAGCTGCTCACCCCCATCACCCACAACGCCGAACCGGGCCAACCGGCGCTGCCCGGTTGCTGGCAGCAACAGTTGCAAGAGTGGGTGGCCAGCAAGCTGGCGCTGGGAGAGACAGACATCCTGGCCGATGCCATGCCTCAGTTCGAGCGGATCATGCTGGAGACGGCACTGGAACACACCCACGGCCACAAGCAGGAGGCGGCGCGCCTGCTTGGCTGGGGTCGCAACACCCTCACCCGCAAGCTGAAGGAACTCGATCTCTCCTGAGTCCCGGGAAAAAACGATTCCCATCACGCCCTGACAAATCACCGCCTGCCAGAGCCCCGTTTAACCATAAACGGGGTATCTTTTTTGAAAGCCCCGCCTAGAATGGCAGGCTTTCAAACCTGACTCGACGAGGGCGCCCCCATGATTGACAGATCTCTCCCCCTGACCGACCTGCACCGCCATCTGGACGGCAACATCCGCCCGCAAACCATCCTCGAGCTGGGTCGCCAACACAATATCCAGCTGCCCGCATTCGAGCTGGAAGCGCTGCGCCCCCACGTACAGATCATCGAAAACGAGCCGAGTCTGGTTACCTTCCTGAAGAAACTGGACTGGGGTGTGGCCGTGCTGGCTGACTATGACGCCTGCCGCCGGGTCGCCTACGAGAACGTGGAAGATCTGCTGCGCGCCGGTATCGACTATGCCGAACTGCGCTTCAGCCCGGCCTATATGGCGATGGCCCACAAGCTGCACCCGCAGGGCGTGGTGGAAGCCATCATCGACGGCGTGGCCGCTGGCAGCCGCGATTTCGGTATCAAGACCAACCTGATCGGCATCATGAGCCGCACCTTCGGTACCGAGCAGTGCAATCAGGAGCTGGCCGCCTGCTTGGCCCACCGCGACAAGCTGGTCGCCATCGATCTGGCCGGTGACGAGCTGGGTTTCCCGGGGGAACTCTTTGTCGACCACTTCCGCAAGGTGCGCGATGCAGGCATGCGCGTCACCGTACACGCCGGTGAAGCCGCTGGCCCCGAGAGCATGTGGCAGGCCATTCGCGAGCTGGGCGCCGAGCGTATCGGCCACGGCGTCAAAGCGATTCAGGACCCGGCCCTGATGGCCTATCTGGCCGAGCACCGCATCGGCATCGAGTCCTGCCTCACCTCCAACGTCCAGACCACCACGGTAGCGAGCCTGACCGAGCACCCGATCCGCCAGTTCCTGGCTGCCGGTGTACTGGCCTGCCTCAACACCGACGACCCGGCAGTAGAGGGCATCGACCTGCCCCACGAATATGAGGTGGCCGCTCCGGCCGCTGGCATGACCGCCAGCGAAATCCGCACTGCCCAGCAGAACGGCCTGACCCTGGCCTTCCTGAGCGATAGCGAGAAAGCCGAACTGAGCGCCCGCGCAGCCAGCCGCTGATCCACACCGGCACTGCAAATAGAAACGGCCCACTTCGGTGGGCCGTTTTTATTTGTGGCGGAGATCCCGCAACTTCAAGCCCGCGGTTCGATTAACAGATGTCATATCGTATACATGAAAATATTCCTGCCGATTACAGCATTATGGGGAGCTGGTCATGTTGAAAAGTCTGGATCTATTTGGCAAGGCGCTGAAAGAGCACTATCAGAACAGGGGTGATGAAACCTTGCAGATCAATATCAGCGGGCAAGAACCATATTGTCTCCCGCTCGCTATCTTTTTTCGACCAGCCGACTACTACCAGATTGATCGCCGGGCGTTATCTTTGTGCAGGGGAAAGACGCTGGATATAGGAGCTGGAACGGGTGAACACTCGCTCTTTTTGCAACAGCAGCTTTTTGATGTGACCGCCCTCGATATCTCGCCATTGGCCTGTGAGGTGATGCAAGCCAGAGGCGTCAGCAGAGTCATCAATGCCGATATCTTTTCGGCTAGTTTTGACGCCCCGTTTGATACCTGGTTGCTACTCGGTCGCAGTATCGGAGCCGTGGGCAACATTGAAATGTTGGGGAAATTTTTCGAACTTGCTCATCAATATATTTCGCCGAAAGGTCAAATCATTTTGAACTCAACGAACGGGAGTACTAACCAGACCGTTATACGAGAGCTCTCTTTTACCTATAAAGGAGAAACCGAGGCGCCCATCAGTTGGCTGGATATCGCTCAGGATCAGCTGAGCAGGGAGGCGGCTAAATATGATTTTTCTACTGAAATAATCGATATGGAAACTGATGGGAATTATCTGGCGGTGTTAAAGAAATAGTCCTACTTATCGTTCTCTTCTTAAAAAAAGAGCCCAAATCAGCAAAAGGCCCAAACCGGGTTTGGGCCTTTTGCTGATAGCTGTAAGGGGAAAAACTACTCCCGCTCCTTGTCACGCTCCAGCGCCCGCTCAACCAGCGGCTCGGGCAGGCTCTTGGTCACCTCAACCCCCAGCTCGCGGAAACGCTCGACCTGCGCAATCAGGTTGCCACGGCCGTTGACCAGCCGTCCCATCGCCTTGTCGTAGCTCTCCTGCGCCTTGTGCAGGCTGCCACCCATCTGCTGCATCTCCTCGACGAACAGCCGCAGCTTTTCGTAGAGGCGACCGGCCCGCTCGGCGATCTGGCGGGCATTCTGGTGCTGCCGTTCGTAGCGCCACAGATTCTCGATGGTGCGCAGCGCCACCATGAGATTGGTGGGGCTCACCAGCAGGATATTGTTGTCGAGACCGTAACGCACCAGCGAGGGATCGGCCTCCATCGCGGTGAGGAAGGCGGGCTCCACCGCCACGAACATCAGCACATAGTCGAGAGTACGCACCCCGGGCAACTGCTGGTAATCCTTGCGACCCAGCTCGCGGATATGGTTGCGCACCGAGGCGACGTGCTCCTTGAGCGCCACCGCCTTCTCCAGCTCTTCATCAGCGTTGTACCAGCGCTCGTAGGCGGTCAGCGACACCTTGGCGTCGATGATGATGTCTTTCTCTTGTGGCAGGTGGACGATCACGTCGGGCTGGTAGCGCTTGCCCTTCTCCACCTCGATATTGACCTGGGTGTGGTACTCGTGACCCTCGCGCAGACCGCACTCGCTGAGGATCCGCGCCAGCACCACTTCACCCCAGTTGCCTTGCTGCTTGCTGTCCCCCTTAAGGGCACGGGTCAGGGCCGCGGCCTCTTCGGTCATGCGGGCATTGAGCTCGGCGAGGCGCTCCAGCTCGAACTTGAGACTGTGGCGCTGGGCCGTCTCCTGTGCATGAGTCTCCCCTACCTGACGGCGGAAGCCCTCCAGCTGCTCTTTCAGCGGAGTGAGCAGCAGATCGAGGCTGTTCTGGTTCAATTCGCGGAAGTTGCCGGAGTTTTGCTCGAAGATTCGGTTGGCAAGGTTCTCGAACTGCTGGCTGAGGCGCTGCTCCGCCTCCTGTTGCAGTTGCAGCTTCTCGGCGGCAGCCAGCCGTTCGCTGCGCAAAGTTGCTTCCGCATCCTTGAGACGGGCGGTGAGTTTGATCAGCAGGGTCTGCTGCTGATCCAGCTTCTGCTGCCCCTGTTGACGCTCATCCTGCAACTCGTCAAAACGCTCCTGCAGCGCCTGATAACGCTCCTGTGCCAGCAGCAGCTCCTGAGCCTGCGCCGTGGCTGCCCGCCGCCCGATCAGCCAGCCAAGCCCGAGGGCCAGCACGGCGGCGGGCAGCAAGATCCCCCAGAGTCCGGGGTCAATCATTTGCGGCTCCGCTGACGCAGGAAGAGTTCGAGATAGCGGTTGGCCAGCAGCCAGAGCAGCACGTAGATGAGGTAGGCGGCGAGCACCACCCACTTGTGGCTGTTAACCCCGGTATCGAGCTCGACGAACTCGATGCCCTTGATGCGACAGTAGCCCCACATCAGCAGGGGAAAGACATAGAGCAGGGACGAACGCCAGAGAAATAACCACATATGTTTTCATTCAACCACGGAAAAGAGACCCGCCTAGCTTACACAAGGGCAACAGCCCTTGCGATCCTGACGGCTGCTATTCTCTGGCCTGCCCTCGCAAACTTCGATAAAATTAACCCCTAATAGGTATCAGGGGCGAGCATGACTCATTATTTCCTCCGTTGGCTGACACAAGGTTGGCAAGCTTCGCGCAAACCCGCAGTGGTTTGCCATGAAGCGCGCCCGCCGTGGGCGATCGAGGAGTCCCAGTACCTCACCCTCTGCACCCGCTGTGGCGAGTGTTTCAAGGCCTGCCCGCGCGGCCTGCTCAAACCGGCCACCCAGGAGGAGTACGAGGGGAGCCCGATTGCCGGCACCCCGGTGCTCGATCTCGCCTGCGGCCAGTGCAGCTATTGCGGCAGCTGCGCCAGAGCCTGTCCGACCGGTGCGCTCGACTTGCAACTGGGCCGTCAGGTGCAGACCCGGGTCCAGATTGAAGAGAGTTGTCAGGCCCGTCAGGGCTTCTACTGCCTGCTCTGTGAAGATGCTTGCCCCCAGCAGGCAATCAAGGCCACTGCCGATGGCATCAACGTCAACATGGATGCCTGCAATGGCTGCGGTGCCTGCGGCCTCGCCTGTCTGCACGGCGCCATTACCCTGATCCGCCAGCCGGGCAATCGCTGACAAACAAAAGGGGCCATCAGGCCCCTTTCCTATCTGTTCTTGCTTCCTGCCCATCAGGCCATTGCCAGAATGGACTCCTGCTCAATGCCCAGCAGATGGCAGAGACGGTTCGGATCGCGCACCGCATCGGCCAGGGTGTACTCACCCAGCACTTCGAGGAAGGCGTTCATGGCGCGGCGCAGAATGCCCTGAATGCGGCAGCCACCGGAGAGACGGCAGTTCTCGCGCTTGCAGTCGACCGGACAGAGCACGTGCTCCATGTCCATCACCACATCGCGCAGGTTGATGGAGACCGCGGAGCGACCGAGGCGGATACCGCCATGCTTGCCACGCACCGTCTCGATATACCCCTTGATGCCGAGCTGGTGCACTATCTTGACCACGTGGTTGCGAGAGATGCCGAAGGTATCGGCCACTTCGGTAATGGTCGACAGGCGATCCCCCGGCTGAACCGCCAGGAAGGTCAGGGTACGCAGGGCGTAGTCGGTAAATCGTGTCAGTTGCATGGTCGCACTTGCCTCTTACTACAAGCCAGGAATCAGGACGACAACATTGAGCTAAGAGGCAGGAGACAACCGGTTTGCCTCTGTTTGCCAATTGGTTCGCCAGAGGGGGCCTGTCTCTTAATCTGAGTTGCGGAGTGACAGGTTAAGAGCAGCACAACCGGGTGTCGATGAAGATGCACATAAATCGACACTTTCTTTGATTGATCGCAAACTTGCTGGGTTAGCCCGGCGTTTGCCCGCTTTATGGCGGGTAAATCTCCCGAATAGTCCCCCTCGCCAAGCCCCTTCGACCAGCAGCCATATGGCCCGCAAACCGACCCTCAATCGACCGTCAAAGAGGTGGTTCAGTGGGGTTGTTTCAGCCAATTTTTCAGTGCGACCGAGGGGATGGAGCTCTCGGAGGCGACAGCAAATGCGCCCCAGTCCACCGCGCACTGTAGCGCATCCTTGATCGCCATGCCCCGCGCCAGACCATGGATCAGGCCACCGGCGAAAGCATCCCCCGCCCCCGTGGTATCAACCACAGATACTGGCCGGGCGGCAACCCGGATCTGCTCATCGCCGTGGATGGCCACCGCCCCCGCCTTTCCTTCGGTCAGCACCAGCCATTCGAGCTGCTCCCCCGCCAGCTGTCGGGCGTGTTGCCAAGGGTCGCTCACCTCGCCGAGATCGGAGCGGGAGGCCACCAGTACATGACAGGGGCGGCGCGCTTGGCCGCCCTTGGGATACTGGGCCAACACAAAGCTCTTGCCGAGCATCTGGCGCATGTAACTGATGATGGCGGTGCCGGGATAGTTCACATAGAGGCAATCCACCCCATCCAGCGGCAGATCGCCGGGCAGGTCGGGACGCCGCGGGCGGCGCAGTATGGTGCGCTCGCCGGTGGAGTCCACCAGGATCAGCAGCTCGCCGGTCT
This sequence comes from Aeromonas sp. 603079, assembly GCF_049172135.1. Lineage (NCBI taxonomy): Bacteria > Pseudomonadati > Pseudomonadota > Gammaproteobacteria > Aeromonadales > Aeromonadaceae > Aeromonas > Aeromonas sp. 603079. Next base: position 109,586 of record NZ_JAAKPX010000008.1, read on the forward strand.
CGCCGCCAAAGCGCTCCACATGGCTGCAATCCAGCCCGTAACCGGCCGCCTGCTCCAGCAGCCAGTCGCCGGTCTCGTCCAGCCCGATGCGGGAGGCAATGGTCACCTCGTGACCTGCCCACACCAGCCCGATGCCGGTATTGGCGGCGCCACCGCCGAGCCTGCGCCCCTGATCCACATATTGCAGCCGGGCCCCCGCCACCAGCGGTTCGGAGAGGGAGAGCACATGATCACAGTTGAGATTGGCAAGCAGCAGAATGCGGGACATAGAGACCTCGGACGATGGAGATAGCCCAAAAGAGACAGGCTAACCCCGAGTAGAGCCCAGCCTGACAGAAGAGACAACCGGCAGCGATCGGGAATCCGATCGGGATCAATAGATGGGCAGCTCTACCCCGGCCAGCAGCTCGTCGATGCGCGCCTGGGTCGGCTGCTGCATCACGCTCTGGATCACCTCCTTGGTGAGGTGGGGCGAGAAGGAGCTGATGAAGTCATACATGTAGTTCTGCAGCAGAATACTCTTGCTGAAGCAGATCTGGGCCGGGCAGGGCTTGAACAGGTGCTCCAGATTGATGGAGACCAGCCCGGGGCTGTCATTGTCGTTGGCCACCAGCGAGGAGATGATGCCTATGCCAAAGCCCAGCTCCACGTAGCGCTTGATCACTCCGGCATCCATTACCGTCATGTAGTAGCTCGGGGTCAGGCCCGCCGCCTGAAACACCTCGTCCTGCACCTGCCGACCGGTGGCACCGCTCTCGTAACTGAGGATCGGGTAGTGGCAGAGCTGCTCTAGGGTCGGCTTCTTCACCTTGGCCAGCGGGTGATCCTGCGGCACCACCAGCGAGAGGGTCCAGAGGTAGGCAGGCAGCGCGATCAGCTCCTTGTCGAAGCCAATTTCGTGGGCAACGATGGAGAAATCGGAGTACCCCTTGCTGATCTGCTCCTTGCTCGCCGACATCACCGGATGGAGGTGGAACGAGATCTTGGGGTACTTCTTGGTGAAGTAGGTAACCGATTTGGGCAGCAGATAGCGGGCGATGGTGTGGGTAGTGTGGATGTTGAGGGTGCCCACGGTCGGATCCAGATACTCGCGGGAGATCGCCTTGATCTTGCTCTCGATGTTGAGCATCGCCTCGGCACACTTGATGATCTCCTCGCCCACCGGGGTGATACGATGCAGATGCTTGCCACGGCGCTCGAAGATCCGCACTCCCAGCTCGCTCTCCAGCAGGCCGATCTGCTTGCTGACCCCGGGCTGGCTGGTATAGAGCGCATCGGACGCCACCGAGACGTTGAGGTTGTGGTCCCGGATCGCGATCAAGTACTTCAATTGCTGTAGTTTCAAGGCTTCACCCTCTCAAGCTGGTGCGGCGATCACGCCAGACAAACAGGCCGCCACAAAGGGCGGCCAGTGTATCATCCGATCCCGACATCGCAGCGCTTGATCCTTCATTTTGCTACAAAATCTAGCACCCGAAGGGGGTCGCTGACAAACCGGGCTCAGGCCGCGCCGGCCTGCAGCGGCAGGATCCCCAAAAACTGCAGCAACCACTGCATCATGGTGGTCGAATCCACCTCCCCCTCCAGCGAGGAGAGGCTGCTCTGGTAACGCTCGTCGGGCAGCAGGCCACGGCGTCGCTCGATCAGCGCCCGGTTGTACTCCACCGAGAACTCGGGGTGCCCCTGAATGGCCACTATGTTGTCCCCCTGCAGGAACATGAAGTTGGGACAAAAATCGTTGCCCGCCAGCCGGGTCGCTCCGGGGGGCAGCAGGGCCACCTGATCCTGATGACTGGCCAGAATACGGATCTGATCACGAGACGGCGCCATCCAGGGCTCATCAGCCAACATGGGGTGCACCGACACTCCCAGCCCCCACCCCTTGGTAGACTTCACCACCTCGCCCCCCAGCGCCTGGGCGATCACCTGATGACCAAAACAAATCCCGGCCAGCTTGACGTCGGCATCATGGGCCCGACGGATCCAGCCACGCAACGCCTGGATCCAAGGGATATCGCTATAGGCATCGTGGCGCGAGCCGGTGATGAGCCAGGCATCGCACTCGTGCAGATCCTCCGGCAGCTCCCCATCGATGGCTGACCAGACCCGAAACTCCAGCTCGGGTGCCAGCGGCTGAAACCCCCTGATAAACATCTCGGAGTAGACGGGGCCAAAACGATCCGCCAGATCGGGATCCAGCCGGTCACAATCGAGAATTCCCAATCGCATCTGTTGCTCCTTTACAGAAGTGCCCCCGCAGACCAGCGATCTGCGGGGGCAAGAGAATCAAATCATGGTGGTGAGCCCTGGGCTCATCACTTCATGGTTGGCATGGAGAATTCGGCACCACTGCGCAGGCTCTGGGGCCAGCGCGCCGTCACCGTCTTCATCCGGGTATAAAAGCGAACCCCATCCGGCCCGTGCATGTTGAGCGGCCCGAAGATGGAGCGCTTCCAGCCGCCAAAGCTGTGAAACGCCATCGGCACCGGAATGGGAACGTTCACCCCTACCATACCGACCTGTACCCGCGCCGTGAAGTCCCGCGCGGTGTCGCCGTCGCAGGTAAAGATGGCGGTGCCATTGCCGTACTCATGTTCATTGATGAGTCGCAGCGCCGTCTCGTAGTCCGGCACCCGCACGATGGAGAGCACGGGGCCGAAGATCTCCTCGCGATAGATGCGCATCTCGGGGGTCACCTCGTCAAACAGGCAGCCACCGATAAAGTAACCCTCGTCGTGGCTCAGCGTGCGACCATCGACTCGCAGCGCGGCCCCTTCGGCCACCCCCTGATCCACATAACCGCGCACCTTGGCCAGATGCTCCTTGCTGATAAGCGGCCCCATCTCGTTTTCCGGGCTCTGGCCCAGCCCCGGGCCCACCCGCAGCTTCTCAACGAGCGGTTTCAGTTTGGCTACCAAGGCATCGGCGGTCTCGTCACCCACTACCACGGCTACCGAAATGGCCATGCAGCGCTCGCCCGCGGCCCCATAAGCGGCCCCCATCAGGGCAGAGACCGCCTGATCGAGATCCGCATCCGGCATCACCACCATGTGATTCTTGGCGCCGCCCAACGCCTGCACCCGTTTGCCGTGGGCCGAGGCGGTGGCATAGATGTACTGGGCGATAGGGGTGGAACCGACAAACGACACGGCACCTACTCGCGGGTCGGTCAGCAGCACATCCACCACCTCCTTGTCACCGTTCACCACGTTGAGCACGCCGTCCGGCAGACCGGCCTCCTTGAGCAGCTCGGCCATCCGCAGCGAGAGAGAGGGATCCTTCTCGGAGGGTTTGAGAATAAAGGTGTTGCCGCAGGCGATGGCGACCGGGAACATCCAGAGCGGCACCATGGCCGGGAAGTTGAACGGGGTGATACCGGCGCAGACCCCGACCGGCTGCATCATGGAGTAGCTGTCCACCCCACGGCCGACGTTGAGGGAGTGCTCCCCCTTGAGCAGATGGGGAATGCCGCAGGCAAACTCCACCACCTCCAGCCCTCGGGTCAACTCACCCTGCGCATCGGAGAAGACCTTGCCGTGTTCGCGGCTGATGAGCTGGGCAAGCTCGTCCCTGTGCTGCTCCATCAACTCTTTGAAGCGGAAAAAGACCCGAGCCCGCACCAGCGGCGGGGTTTGCGACCAGTCGGCAAAGGCACGCTCGGCGATGGCGATCGCCTCCTGACACTCGGCGGCGCTGGAAAGCCCGACGCTCCCCTGCTGCTTGCCGCAGGCTGGGTTGAAGATGGCGCCCTGGCGCTCGCTACGACTCTCCTGCGGCTGGCCGTTGATGAAGTTGCTGACCCTGTATGTCATGTATCCTCCGTGATAATTGATGTGGTGATTGCGCTGAACAAGACAACGCAAGGCCCCGCCAGCGCGGGGCCATCAAATGGGTTAGGGTTGTGCCTGCAGGGCATCCTGCAGCAGGGTGAAGAGATCATCGATCTGGCTGCGCTCGATGATGAGGGGTGGCGACAGGGCGATGATGTCGCCGGTCACCCTGATCAGCGCCCCCTTCTCGAAGCAGCGGACAAACACCTCATAGGCGCGCTTGCCCGGCGCATCCGGCATGGATTCAAGTTCGATACCGGCCACCAGCCCGTAGTTGCGCACATCCTTCACATGCTTGCAGCCCTTCAGCGAATGGGCCGCCTCCTCCCAGTAGCCCGCCAGATCCGCGGCGCGGCTAAGCAGGTTCTCGTTGCGATAGATCTCGAGGGTCGCCAGACCCGCAGCAGCAGCCACCGGATGACCGGAATAGGTGTAGCCGTGGAACAGCTCGATAGCCCCCTTACCTGCCGCCATCATGTCGTCATAAATATGCTTTTGCACCAGCACAGCTCCCATGGGGATAGCGCCGTTGGTGAGCCCCTTGGCGCAGGTGATCATGTCGGGGATGACATCGAACTCCTGTGCGGCAAAGGGGGAGCCAAGACGACCGAAACCGGTGATCACCTCGTCAAAAATCAGCAGGATGCCGTGTTTGGTACAGATCTCCCGCAGCCGCTTGAGATAGCCTTTGGGCGGCATAAGCACGCCGGTACTGCCAGCGATGGGCTCGACGATCACCGCCGCGATATTGCTGGCATCGTGCAGAAAGACGATCTTTTCCAGCTCGTCGGCCAGCGCCACATCCTCCTCAGGCAACCCTTTGGTGAAGGCATTTTTGGCGATGTTGAGGGTATGGGGCAAATGATCCACCCCGGTCAGCAGGGAGCCAAACCACTTGCGATTGCCAGGAATGCCCCCCACCGAGATGCCGCCAAAGCCAACCCCGTGATAACCCCGCTCGCGACCAATCAGCCGGGTGCGGGTGCCCTGACCGCGAGCCCGCTGCCAGGCCAGTGCGATTTTGAGCGCGGTATCGACCGACTCTGAGCCGGAGTTGGTATAGAAGACATGGCCAAAGCCCTGGGGAGCGATCTCCACCAGCCGGTTGGCCAGCTCGAACGGCAACGGGTGGCCCATCTGGAAAGTGGGGGCGAAATCGAGGTGGGAAATCTGCTGGGAGACCGCCTCGGCAATCTCGCGCCGACCATGGCCCGCGTTGCAACACCAGAGTCCGGCAGTGCCATCCAGTATCTTGCGGCCATCCTCTGAGTGATAATACATCCCCTCCGCCGACTTCAGGATGCGCGGCGCCGCCTTGAACTGCTGGTTGGCGGTGAACGGCATCCAGAAGGCGGACATGTCGGAGGGGGTATTGATGTCGCTGATCGGTTTCATGGTCACCTCATCCTTAAGGTGTTTAGCAACTATTGGCCATTGCCTATTAAATTAAACACCTGAATCCATAAAAAAGGGCTCATTATCGCCCTGTCTGATGCCACCCCTAGCTAGATTACTCTACAGGGTGGTATAAGATATTTAACACAAATTTAATAATAGTAAACAGTCAAGGAGTGTCTATCGATGGATATCGGTCACCGTCTCAAGGCGGTTCGCACCAAGGCGGCCCTCTCCCAGCGCGAGCTGGCCAAACGCTCGGGCGTGACCAACGGATTCATCTCCCAGATCGAAAAGAATCAGGTGAGCCCGTCAGTTGCCTCCCTGCGCAAGGTGCTGGAAGGGATCCCCATGTCACTGGCCAGCTTCTTTACTGACGAGACCGAAATGGACTCCGAAGTGATCTTTCGCGCCGCCGATATGCCGGATCTCGGCACTCACCCCATTAGCTACCGGCTGGTGGGCCACAGCCGTGCCAACCGTGCCATCGGCATGTTGCAGGAGGTGCTGCCACCGGGCGCCGACACTGGCGACGACATGCTGAGCCACGAGGGTGAAGAGTGCGGCATCGTCATCAAGGGCGAGGTTGAAGTGACCGTGGGTGAGCAGATCTACCTGCTGACACCGGGGGACGGCTACTACTTCGACAGCCGCACTCCTCACCGTTTTCGCAATGTGGGCGAGCAGGAGTGCGTATTGATTTCGGCCAATACCCCCGCCAGTTTCTAACAGGGTGATAAGGGGCCAGCCAGCCGCCAATGTTTAATGAATTGTTACAAAATGGATTTACAAGTGGCAGGATGTTTAGCATATTGATACGCGGACAATGACTTTTGCCGGTTCAAGGAGTGAACATGAGTGACCTGACCCTGGCCCAGTGGCAACACAAGGCCGCCCATCTGACCCTGCCCTCACAAGCCTTTATCAACGGTAGCTATCGGGATGCCGTCAATGGTGCCACCTTCGACTGTATCAACCCGGCCAACGGCAAGCTGCTGACCAAGGTAGCAGCCTGCGATGCCGCCGATGCCGAGCTGGCGGTACAGGCCGCGCGTGATGCCTTCAACGACAAGCGCTGGAGCGGCATGGCGCCGAAACAGCGCAAGCTGATCATGCAGCGCTTCGCCGAACTGATGCGTCTCAACAAGGTGGAGCTGGCACTGCTGGAGTCGCTGGACATGGGCAAACCCATCGGCGATGCCATGGGCTACGATGCCCCTGCCGCCGCCAACTGCATCGCCTGGAACGCCGAAGCGATCGACAAGATCTACGATCAAGTCGCGCCGGTCGAGGAATCCGCCCTGGCGCTGGTGACCCGGGAACCGCTCGGGGTCGTTGCCGCCATCGTGCCGTGGAACTTCCCGCTGGTGATGGCCTGCTGGAAGCTGGGGCCGGCGCTCGCTACCGGCAACTCGGTCATTCTCAAACCTTCCGAAAAGTCCCCCCTGACCGCCTTGCGTATCGCAGGTCTGGCCAAGGAGGCAGGCATTCCTGACGGCGTGTTCAACGTACTGCCGGGCTTTGGCCATACCGTGGGCGAGGCGCTGGCCATGCACATGGATGTGGATTGCATCACCTTCACCGGATCCACCAAAATCGGCAAGCACCTGGTGGAGTGTTCCGGCAAGTCCAACCTCAAGCGCGCCTTTATGGAGTGCGGCGGCAAGAGCCCCAACATCATACTGGCGGATGCGCTGGACCTGGATGCCGCGGCCAAGAGCGCCGCTGGCGCCATCTTCTACAACCAGGGCGAGGTGTGTACCGCCGCCTCTCGCCTGCTGGTGCAAAACAGCATCAAGCCGCAATTTATGGAGCGACTGCTGGCCCATGCCCGCGAGTGGATCTCGGCCAACCCGCTCGACCCTGCGACCCGCATCGGCGCCATGGTGGATCACATCCAGATGGAGCAGGTGCTGCGCTATGTCGAGATTGGCAAGCAGGAGGGAGCCAAGCTACTGCTGGGAGGCAAACGCACCAATCTTGAGAGCGGCGGCTTCTATATCGAGCCCACCATCTTCGACGAGGTGACACCCGAGATGCGGATCTTCCGCGAGGAGATTTTCGGCCCTGTGCTGGCAGTGACCGGTTTCGACACGCTCGAAGAGGCCATTGCACTGGGCAACGACACCGACTACGGGCTGGCAGCAGCGATCTGGACCGCGGATCTCAACAAGGCGGTGAAGGGTTCCCGTGCCCTGCGTGCTGGCACCGTATTCGTCAACAACTGGGATGGCGGCGACATGACCATGCCGTTTGGTGGCTTCAAGCAGTCTGGTAACGGTCGTGACAAGTCGCTGCACGCGCTGGAGAAGTACACCGAGCTGAAAAGTACCTGGATCCAGCTCGAATAAAGGTATAAATAGCCATCATCATCAGCAATGGGGGAGAAATCCCCCCTTTTGCATTTTGGTCTTCCATCAGGCGGCACAATCGATATAATCATCAAATAAGCAAACCATTAAATATAAAGACAAAAATGCTATTTTTTCTGGGAAGCGTACTTTTTCTGGTGATCGGGTTGCCCCTGCTGTTTTTCGTGCTGGGGCACGGCGAGGCCTACGTGACCTGGGGCCCCTGGATCTCCGCCATCGCCCTGATGTTGTGGCTGTTGATGGACGTCGACAAGATCCGTCGCGGCAAAGGCTGACCAGCTTCCAACCGTATTCTCAAACTTCGTTTATTCGCTTCTTTCCTCGATAAAGGATCGCTACACTGATTTTTTGCGATGTTTTCCCGCATCCAACGCATCAGTAAAGGTCATCCGCATGCCGCAACAGATCCAGCGCCAGGGCGTCATCTACGCCCTGTGCGCCTATACCCTTTGGGGCATAGCCCCCATCTATTTCAAGACCATCTCTGCCGTCCCGGCCGCTGAAATTCTGACCCACAGGATGATCTGGTCCTGCGTGCTGCTGATGGTGCTCACCCTGGCTGGCCGCCAGTGGCACAAGGTGCAGGCAGTGCTGCGTCAGCCAAAAGTGCTGCTCACCCTGGCGTTTACCTCGGTCACCGTTGGCGGCAACTGGCTGCTGTTTATCTGGGCCATCAACAACGGCCACATGCTGGATGCCAGCCTCGGCTACTACATCAACCCGCTGTTCAACGTGCTGCTGGGGATGGTGTTTCTGAGCGAGAAACTGCGCCGCCTGCAGTGGTGGGCGGTGGCGCTGGCCTTTGCCGGGGTGACGATCCAGCTTATCGCCTTTGGCTCCCTGCCCTGGATTGCACTGGTGTTGGCATCGAGCTTCGCCATCTATGGCCTGGTGCGCAAAAAACTGGCCCTCGATGCACTTACCGGTCTGCTGATCGAAACCATGATCATGCTGCCACCGGCAGCAATCTATCTGTGGGGCATTGCCGACAGCCCCACCAGCCATCTCACCCAGAACGACTGGCACCTCAACCTGCTGCTGATCGCTGCTGGCGCCGTCACCACAGCCCCTCTGCTCTGCTTCACCGCCGCCGCGACACGGCTCAAGCTCTCCACCCTGGGCTTCTTCCAGTACATAGGCCCCAGCCTGATGTTCATCCTCGCTGTCACTCTCTACGGCGAGGAGCTGGCAATGGACAAGGCTCTTACTTTCGCCTGTATCTGGAGCGCGCTGCTGATCTTCACGCTGGATGGGCTGCGCAACGGCAAGCGTCCTGCTGCAACGAGCAATATAAAGCCTTCAAAATCAAATCAGTAGCTAACAAAGTCATCAGAAGCGATATGCCATTTTCTCGCCCCCTGACCTGTTAAACCGGTAGCCTTGGACTCAATGTGGGAATAGGATCCGCACTCCCTATTCTCCATCCAGCTATAAGGAATTACAGCTATGACTCGAAAATGGTCGCTCCCCATCGTGGCAATCGCGGGGGGAGCGTTACTCTGGCTTGGCAACACCTTTGGTATGAAATGGGCTCTGATGGCCCTGATCGGATTCGGCTTCGGCTTCACCCTCTCCTTCAGCCGCTTCGGCATCGTCTTCGGTTGGCGCGAGATGCTGACCAAGCGCAACAGTTACTATGTGCGGGTTCACCTGCTCACCATCGCCATCGAAATTCTGCTGTTCACCACCTTCCTCTCCTTTAGCCACGCCCTGTTTGGCGATGCCATGGTGGGTAACGTGATGGCTATCGGCATTCCCTTCATCGTCGGTGCCTTCCTGTTCGGCATCGGCATGCAGCTGGCAGGCGTCTGTGCCACCGGCACTCTTTATTGCTGCGGCGAGGGACAACCCCGCTTCTGGCTGGTGCTGATCTGCTACGGCATCGGCACCCTTATCAGCAACCAGTTCCGCCCCGAGCTGGAGGCCACCTTCTCCAGCCATGTGATGCTGGCCAAGGATTTGACCGGCAATATCTGGAGCGGCATGCTGCTCAACCTGGCGCTGGTCGCCGCGCTGTTCCTGCTTTTTCGCAACAGCGAGCTCAAACGTACCGGCGAACTCAAGCCCCTCTTCAGCGGCAGCAATCTGTTCTGGCGCGATGGCCGCTTCACCGTGCTGACCGGCGGCATCATCATAGCTCTGCTCAACTCGTCCGTGGTCGCTCTGCACGGCTCGGCCTGGACCATCACCGGCGCCGTCTATGACATGGCGCTGCGCAGCGCCTCCCTGTTCGGCCTGTTCGAGGGCCACCCCAAGCTGACCCAGCCGCTCTTCATCAACCCCATGGTCGGCATGTTCTGGCTCGGTATTCTGGGGGCCATGCTGGCGCGCTGCATCAGCGGTGGCGGCACCTTCGCCCCGATGCGCCTCGGCAACAGCCTGGCCTCCATCCTCGGCGGCCTGCTGATGGGGATGGGCGCCATGTACAGCGCCTGCAACCTCGGCGGCTTCTTCGACGGTACCGCCTCCGGCAGCCTGCACGGCTGGGTCTGGATGCTGATGGCCCTCGCCGGCAGCCTGATCGGCATCCGCCTGCGCCCGCTGTTCAAGCTCTGAGCCACAGACCGGTACTCGCCAACAAGGGAGTCGGGTCACACCAAATAGAGAGAGCCAGTCCGCTTGCGCGGCTGGCTCTCTTTTTCCGTCGCGCCGGGATCACCCCGGTCTTTTTGCTAGCTCTTCATCAGAACCACTGGCCGTGGCGCTTGATGTAGATGGTCTTGACGGTCTGGGTCAGCCCCATGTAGGCCAGCATGGTAATCACCAACCACATGAAGTACTTGGGCCCATCCAGATTGATGAAACCGAAGTGCTCAGCCACAGGCGAGAAGGGCAGGTAGCAGCCGATGGCAATGGCGATCGAGGTGGAGAGCAGCACCGGCAGGGTAGCGGTACTCTGCAGGAACGGGATCTTGCGGGTACGCAGCATATGTACCACCAGCGTTTGCGACACCAACCCCTCGATGAACCAGCCGGAGTTCATGATGGCCTGACCGTTGACCAGCGGATCCATACTGCCGTTGGCGGTGGCATAGAGGGTGCCAGCACCGAACACGAACCACATCAGGCAATAGGTACTGATATCGAACACCGACGAGGTCGGGCCAAGCCAGAGCATGAAGCGCTTGATGTTGCTCGCCTCCCACTTGCGCGGTCGCTTGAGGAACTCGGGATCCATCTTGTCCCACGGCAGCAGCATCTGGGAGACGTCATACACCAGATTCTGGATCAGCATCTGCATCGCCAGCATGGGTGCCCATGGCAGCCAGGCGGAAGCCACCAGCACCGAGAAGACGTTGCCGAAGTTGGAACTGGCGGTCATGTTGAGGTACTTGAGGATGTTGCCAAAGGTCTCGCGCCCCTTGATCACCCCCTCCTCCAGCACCATCAGACTCTTCTCCAGCAGGATGATGTCGGCGGTCTCCTTGGCGATGTCGGCACCGCTGTCCACCGAGATCCCTACGTCCGCATCCCGCAGCGCCGGCGCATCGTTGATGCCGTCACCGAGGAAACCGACGGTGTTGCCGTTGGCCTGCAGCGCCTTCACCACCCGCGACTTCTGCAGCGGGGTGAGCTTGGCGAAGATGGTGGTCTGCTTGACCACCTCGCACAACGCCACGTCATCCATTCCTTCGATATCCTTGCCGAGCAGCGGTAAGCCGGGCTCCAGCCCTACGTCACGACACACCTTGCTGGTGATGATGGGATTGTCACCGGTCAGCACCTTGACCGCCACACCATAGTCGTTCAGCGCTCGGATGGCCGGTGCGGCCGAATCCTTGGGCGGATCGAAGAAGGTGAGGAAGCCGCGCACCACCAGATTGACCTCATCACTGGTACGATAGCTCTGCTTGCACTCGCCTGCCGAGATCTCGCGGGTCGCCACGATCAATACCCGATAGCCCTCGGCATTGAACTCCTCGCTCTGGCGCAGCAGGGCAAGGCGATCGGCGTCGGTCAGATCCCGCACCTCCTGGCCATCGGCGATCTGGCTGGAGACGGCCAGCATCTCTTCCACCGCCCCCTTGGAGACCATCAGCTGCTGGCCACGCTCATCCTTTACGATCACCGATAGCCGGCGGCGCACGAAGTCGAATGGCAACTCATCCACCTTGCTGTAACCAGCCGGCTTGCAGCCAGCTCCCAGCACATCGGCATGCTCGATCACCGCGATGTCCATCAGGTTCTTCATGCCGCTCTGATGATAACTGTTGAGCCAGGCCAGCTGCAGGATCCGGTCGTCCCGGTTGCCACGCACGTCGTAGTGGTGCTCGAGGATGATCTTGTCCTGGGTCAGGGTACCTGTCTTGTCGGTGCAGAGCACGTCCATGGCACCGAAGTTCTGCACCGAGTTGAGCCGTTTGACCACCACCTTGCGCTTGGCCATGGCCACCGCCCCTCGCGCCAGGTTGGCGGAGACGATCATCGGCAGCATCTCGGGGGTGAGCCCTACCGCCACCGCCAGCGCGAAGGTGAGCGCCGACATCCAGTCACCACTGCTGATGCCACTCAGCATAAAGACGATGGGCACCATCACCAGCATGAAGCGGATCAGCAGCCTGGTAACGCTATTGACGCCGCGATCGAAACTGGTCTCGATGCGCTTGTGGCTCACCACGTTGCGGGCCAGCGAACCGAAGTAGGTGTCGCTGCCGGTGGCCACCACCACAGCCTTGGCTGTACCGCTCACCACATTGGTGCCCATGAAGCAGATGTTGGGCTGGTCGAGCAACCCCACGTCCCCTGTGCTGTTGCCGTCTGCCGACTTCTCGGCCACTGCGCCCAGGGTGTCGTACTTCTCCACCGGCAACGCTTCACCGGTCAGCACCGCCTGGCTGATAAAGAGATCGCGGGATTCGATCAGCTTGATGTCGGCGGGGATCATGTCCCCCGCCTGCAAGTGCACTATGTCTCCGGCCACCAGCTCGGTCATTGCCACTTCCTTGCGCTGGGGGGTGGCGCCCGGCGAGGGACGACGCTGTACGGTGGCTGTGTTGCGCACCAGCGACTTGAGCGCCTCGGCCGCCTTGGCGGAACGGTACTCCTGCCAGAAGCGCAGCAGACCGCTCAAGCCCACCATGACACCGAGGATGATCACCTTGACCCAGTCCTCGTCGCCGGGCTCAGCCATCAGCACGTCCATCACGTAACTGACCAGCCCGAGCACGATCAGCACCATCACGAAGGGGTTCTTGAACGCGTGCAGCAGCTGGATCAATGGATGAGGCGGTTTGTCGTGGGTCACCTCGTTGGGGCCAAACTGGACCAGACGATTGGCCGCCTCGGTCGCGGTCAGGCCGTCGATATTGCCGCGCACGGCAGTGAGGGTGTATTCGAGGGACTTGTCGGCCTCGTCGAGCACCCGGGAGGAGAGCTTCTCATTGGCACGGCCCGGGGCGACGAACCCCTGTTGCTTGTGCCGGCTGGCAGTATGTTGTTGCTTCATAACTTTAAATCCTGATTTTCGCTTGCAGAAGGGCCCTGTCGCGGGCCAGGCCAGGCGTCAGTACTGATATCGAAAGCTGTGAACCCGACTCGTTGCCGGCACGCTCAACTGGCGCGCACGGGGCGGCTCGTCAGACAAATGTCTGCCGTCGAGCTAACCAGCATGGTTGGGTCAGATCAGGGGTCAGAACACCGCATCCCGTCCCCGCAGGGGGGATCAGGAGTGGGGAGGCGTGAACCCCGAGGGTCGAGGTTTGGGCTCTTCGGTCATACGATATCCTCCGAGTGGGGTGGAGAGAGGGCCGGACGAACCATGGACAGCGATACACACTGTCGTTGGCAGGCATGGCCGCGAGTCTGCATTATCAGCGGACCAATCCGGTGATCCCGCAACTAGAGCGGCATCACCCATAAAGAAAATCAGGATTACGACAGTTTGAAATAACTGGATGCGGGCAGGAAATAGTATCAGTGATATCTGGCGGGTAAGAACATCGGAGAAAACCACGCCTATAGAAATATTACAGCGCGACCCTTGCCACCGCCGAAATATATTAATCAATCACATCATTTATTTTAATGTGCAACCTGCCATATCGAAAACGAAATAGTTTTCAATATGAGATTATCCATCTTGTTATTTTACGCTTGATCCCTTCCCGACCACGGCACGGATGCATGGTTCCGACGCTGTGACGGCCCTGACGGGCAGTACCGGGATGCATGATGAAGCGTTCAATTGCAGGGGTCGCGAGGCGCGCATGGCTCGCATGGCTCGCAGATGAGCGGAACGATCCAGATTTACAACCGGAATCCCTGATGAAGGCGGGATAAAGAGGTTGTGAGAGTCGATGCTGACTCATATAGATGCTGCACTCTATGCTTGTGATTCGAGCAATCAGAGTGAGAGAGAAGATAAAATATTCGGCCTCAGCTCTGGTAAACCCGCATCGCGATTTGCAATCGGCTACAACTGTCGCAGTCCATAATATTTACCTGTCTATTGATAACACGCAGAGATTCTAACCAAAAGGATCTTCAGGCGCAAAGTTTAATTCTATTTTTTTATCCTGTAATTTCCTGGAAATATAATAACTATTCCTATTAGGAAAAGATTCGATAACTCATGATGTTGGCAAATCAGGTCTGCACCACCATCCGATCACGCTGACCATAGAAAACGGGAGGCCTGGCCTCCCGTTCTTCTCGAATCCCATCTCTAACCGCAGCATCACTGCGCCGGCTGGGAAACCCCTTCCAGATGGATTTCAACCCGACGATCCGGTGCCAGACAGGCGATCAGCTCCTGCTTGGAACGGCTGGCGCAGTTGTTGCCAGTGACCGGATTGGCCTTGCCACGCCCCTCGACCCGCACCTTGTCAGCATACAAGCCTTTGGCTACCAGATAGCTGGCCACGCTCTGGGCCCGCTTCTCGGAGAGGGCCAGGTTGTAGTTATCGGAGCCGATGCGGTCGGTATAACCGACCACGGTCGCGACGCCATCCTTCGGATTGGCCGCCACAATCTGGCTGAACAGGGCATCGAGCGCCTGATTGGCAGCCGGCTTCAGGGTCGCCTTGTTGAACTCGAACAGCACATCGGAACTAAGGCTGAAGGTCTTGGGCTCCACCACCACAGCCGGGGCAGGCTCGGCTGCCGGAGCTGGCGCCGGCACAGCAACCTCACCCCCTTGCTGACCGAAACGATAGAGCATGCCGAACGAAATCAGGCCGTTATCCAGCTCGATGCCTGAGCGATCGAGAGAGGCATCTCCCAGCGGCGTAGTGTACTGGTACTCCAGACGGGCGGCCCAGTCACGATCGATGGCGTACTCGGCACCCAGCGCCCCGACAAATGCGGCGCCATGCTTTTTACCGGTCTCGCTGCTATTGGCGAAGCTGATCTCGCTATCCGTCCAGGCATAGGCACCGCCGAGCCGGCCATAAAGATCGAGCACATTCGTTGCCGGGAAGCTGATCTTCATGGTGGCCTGAATCATCTGGCTCTTGGCTTCGGTATTGAGGGTATTGGCGCCGGTGCCCGAGGTGGTGTCGTATTTGCCAAGCCAGTCATAACCCAGCTCGAACCCCAGGTTGGGGTTGAGCTGGTAACCGGCGAACAGACCCAGACCCAGATCATCCGTGTTCTCGCTGGTATTACCCAACGTCTGGGCAATCGACTCGGCATACTGGTTGTGGTCAACGCCATAGTAATTGGACCAACCGGCCTTGCCACCGACATACCAGGTATTGTCCTGAGCAGCGGCCTGCACGGCTCCGGCCGCCAGCAAACCACTGACCAATACGGCAAGCATGGATTTATTCATATTTTCGCCTCTGCAATAAGTCGTTATGGGCGCCTGAGTGCGCACTCTTCCCTGTGTGAAGCCGTCAGGCGGCCTCTCCGCTATTCAGGGTATCCCATCCGAACGCAGCCTCAAATGACCAGCATCTCAGGAGTGTGAAGCGGCCTGCATTATCGCGCCATCGTCGGCCAAAATGGTCTTTGCCAGCATTCTGGCCTGCTCCAACGCCAGTGGCTGCTGATAGCTGTGAGCCATCACGATCGCCCCCTCCAGCAACAGGCAAAGCTCGGTGGCCTGTGCCAGAGAACAGTTGAGCTGGTTTATCACCCAGCCCAATAACGCCTGCTTGTGGGCCATCACCAGCTTGCGCACCGGATGGCGTGGGTCGGCAAACTCGGCGCTGGCGTTGATAAAGTTGCAGCCATAGAAATCAGAGCGGCCAAACCACGCCGCGAAACCATCGAACAGCGCCTGGAGGCGAGCTTCACGTCCGCTCACACCGGCCAGCCGCTGGTCAAGCAAGGCGAAGAACTCCCGGTCACGAGCGAGCAGCACCTCCTCAATCAAGGCATCCTTGGTCGGGAAGTGGCGATAGAGGGTGCGCTTGGTACTCCCCGCCTCGGCCCAGATGCGATCTATGCCGGTGGCATGAAAGCCATGACGGTTGAACAGACGGTAGGCCGTCGCCACCAGTTGTTGACGCTTCTCACTCATGATTTGCCTCTTGAAGTACACCGATCTGTCTACCTAATGTGCCTAATCAGTTCTGGCAAACCAAGAGGAAAGCATGATGACAAAATGGTATGGCCCGTTATGGGCAGGTGTGGGCGCCGCACTCACCATCGGCATATTGGGATGGCTCAATCTGAGCTGGCATGTCGCGCTAGTCATGGCACCTTTCGGGGCCAGCTGTGTGTTGTTGTTTTCCCTGCCAGATAGTCCGCTGGCGCGCCCCAAAAACGTGCTGGGTGGACACCTGCTGACGGCCTGCGTCGGACTGGTGATCGGCCTGCTTCCCCTCCCCGCAGAAGTGCAGATGGCGCTGGCAACCGGGCTGGCCATCGCCCTGATGCAGGGACTGAATATTCTTCACCCTCCGGCGGGCGCCAATCCCTTGCTGATCCTGATGACAGGACAAGAGCCAGCCTTCCTGTGGCAAACGGTGCTGCCCGGCACCCTGCTGCTGATGGCACTGGCCCATGGATTTCAATGGCTCAGACAGAAGTTCCCAATTGCAGCCTAAAAACAGAGGGAGGACAACGCCTCCCTCCTGCTTCATCGCGATCCCGCCATCAACTAGCCAGGAATAGCCGGTAGGCGGGGTCGTCGCTCACCTCTTTCCAGCCGTAGCCAATCTCGCGCAGGTAGTCGTGGAAGGCTGCCACGTCTTCATCCGGCAGCTCGAAGGCGCAGAGCACGCGGCCGTAGTCGGCACCGTGGTTGCGGTAGTGGAACAGACTGATGTTCCAGCGACAACCGAGGGTCTCGAGGAAACGCATCAGGGCACCCGGCTGCTCCGGAAACTTGAAGCTGTAGAGACGTTCACCAAGGGGCCGGGCCGGGCGGCCGCCAATCATATAGCGCACATGATTCTTGGCCAGCTCGCTCTCGGTCATGTTGACCACCGGATAGCCGTTGCCGCCGAGCTGATCGATGATCTGACCCAGCTCCTCGTCACCGCCGGTAAGGCGCACCGAGACGAACAGCGACGCCTGCTCGGCATCGGCGTAGCGATAGTTGAACTCGGTCACCATGCGCGGTCCGAGCTGACGGCAGAAGTCGAGGAAGGCACCTTTGCGCTCGGGGATAGTCACCGCCAGCATGCCCTCGCGCTTCTCGCCAATCTCGCAGCGCTCCGACACGTAGCGCAGGCTGTGGAAGTTGACGTTGGCACCGGAGAGAATGGCCGCCATCCGGCCACCCCTGACCTGCTCCCGCTCGCTGTAGGCCTTGAGGCCAGCTAGCGACAGGGCACCCGACGGCTCGGCAATGGCGCGGCAGTCGTCGAAGATATCTTTCAGCGCGGCGCAGATCTGGTCGTTGGAGACGGTCACCACCTCGTCCAGATACTGGTTGCAGAGGCGGAAGGTCTCTTCGCCGATGCGCTTGACCGCCACCCCGTCCGCAAACAGCGAGACCCGCTCCAGATTGACCGGCTCACCAGCCGCCAGCGCGGCCTTGAGGCAGGCGGAGCCCTCCGCCTCCACCCCGATCACCTTCACATCCGGCAGCAGTTGCTTGATATAGACCGCCACCCCGGCGGCCAACCCGCCGCCCCCCACCGGCACGAAGACGTGGGTGAGGTGGGTATCCTGCTCCAGCAGCTCCTTGCCGATGGTGCCCTGCCCGGCGATCACCTCGACGTCGTCAAACGGCGGGATCAGGGTGTAGCCCTCCAGCGTGGCGAGGCGGCGGCTCTCGCCGTAGGCCTCGTCGAAACTGTTGCCAAACAGCATGACGTTGCCGCCCTGCCGGCGCACCGCGTCGATCTTGATGTCCGGCGTGGTCTTGGGCATCACGATGATCGCCTTGATACCGAGCTTGGCGGCCGACAGGGCGACACCCTGGGCGTGGTTGCCAGCAGAGGCGGCGATAACGCCGCGCGCCTTCTGCTCCTGGGTCAGGGTAGCGATCTTGTGATAGGCCCCGCGCAGCTTGAAGGAGTGAACCGGTTGCAGGTCCTCCCGCTTCAGGCTGACGTGATTGCCGAGTCGCTCGGAGAGTTTCTTCAGGGTTTGCAAGGGGGTGACCCGCGCCGCCTCATAGACGGGGGAGAGCAACACCTTGCGTAGATAATCCGCCGCAGAGACCATGATTTATTCCCCCAGCATCGAGCGATCGCGAACCGCGCCCTTGTCGGCACTGGTGGCGAACATGGCGTAGGCGCGCAGGGCAAAGGAGACCTGACGCTGACGATCGAGCGGCTTCCAGCCACGGGCTTCCACGGCGACGCGGCGGGCGGCCAGCACGCTGTCGGCCACCTCCAGCACCATGCTGCGGGCCGGGATATTGATGCTGATGATGTCGCCATCCTCCACCAGACCTATGGTGCCGCCAGAGGCTGCTTCCGGCGAGACGTGGCCGATGGAGAGGCCCGAGGTACCGCCGGAGAAGCGGCCGTCGGTGATCAGGGCGCACGCCTTGCCGAGCCCCATGGACTTGAGATAAGTGGTGGGGTAGAGCATCTCCTGCATGCCCGGACCCCCTTTCGGCCCTTCGTAGCGGATCACCACTACCTCGCCTGCTTTCACGGTACCATCGAGGATGCCGCTCACCGCGCTCTCCTGACTCTCGAATACCCGGGCCGGGCCACGGAAGGTGAGGTTCTCCTCATCCACCCCGGCAGTCTTGACGATGGCGCCGTTGACCGCGAGGTTGCCGGAAAGCACGGCGAGGCCGCCCTCCTGGCTGTAAGCGTTGTCCAGCGAGCGGATGCAGCCTTCGGCGCGGTCCAGATCCAGCTCCGGCCAGCGGCAATCCTGACTGAACGCCTTGGTGGTGCGGATCCCGGCCGGCCCGGCGCGGTAGAAGTCCACCACCTCCTGACTCGGCTGGCGGCTGACGTCATATTCATTGAGCTGTTCGACGAGGGAGCAACCCAGCACGGTACGGGTATCCCCATGCACCAGGCCCGCTTTTTCCAGCTGACCCAGAATGGCGACCACGCCACCGGCACGGTGCACATCTTCCATATGGTACTTCTGAGTGGAGGGCGCCACCTTGCAGAGCTGCGGCACCTTGCGGGACATGCGGTCGATATCGGCCATGGTGAAGTCCACCCCGGCCTCCTGCGCCGCCGCCAGCAGGTGCAGCACGGTATTGGTAGAGCCGCCCATGGCGATATCGAGGGCCATGGCGTTCTCGAACGCCGCCTTGGTGGCGATATTGCGCGGCAGTGCCGAGGCATCGTCCTGCTCATACCAGCGCTTGGCCAAAGTCACGATGCGCTGGCCCGCCAGCTTGAACAGCTGCTCGCGATCGGCGTGGGTCGCCAGCATGGAGCCGTTGCCCGGCTGGGAGAGGCCGAGCGCCTCGGTCAGGCAGTTCATGGAGTTGGCGGTAAACATGCCGGAACAGGAGCCGCAGGTGGGGCAGGCGCTGCGCTCCACCTGTTCGCTCTGGGCGTCCGACACCTTGGGATCGGCCCCCTGGATCATGGCGTCCACCAGATCCAGCTTGATGATCTGGTCGGAGAGCTTGGTCTTGCCCGCTTCCATCGGGCCGCCGGAGACGAAGATTACTGGGATGTTGATGCGCAGGGCGGCCATCAGCATCCCCGGGGTGATCTTGTCGCAGTTGGAGATACAGACCATGGCATCGGCGCAGTGGGCGTTGACCATGTACTCCACCGAGTCGGCGATCAGCTCCCGCGATGGCAGGGAGTAGAGCATGCCGCCGTGGCCCATGGCGATGCCGTCATCCACGGCGATAGTGTTGAACTCCTTGGCGACGCCGCCCGCGGCTTCGATCTCGCGGGCCACCAGTTGCCCCAGATCCTTGAGGTGGACGTGGCCCGGTACGAACTGGGTGAAGGAGTTGACCACGGCGATGATGGGTTTGCCGAAATCCTGATCGGTCATTCCGGTGGCACGCCACAGGGCGCGGGCCCCGGCCATGTTACGTCCGTGGGTGGTGGTGGCGGATCTCAACTTCGGCATTGTCTCTACTCCCTGAATGCCCATATGGGCTCGATGCGTTATGCGGTGATGATACGAGTGGATCGGAATCGACCCTGGTGAGGACACAGCGCAGTGCCCTCACCGGAAGCGACTCGGGGAGGCACAGCGCCTCCCCTCTCTCATCAGTCGTTGACGGGCGTCAGCCAGCCCCACTTGTCTTCGGTCTGGCCATTGAACAGGCCGAAGAAGGCGTTCTGCAGCTGTTCGGTCACCGGGCCGCGGCAACCGGCCCCCACCTTCATCCGATCGACGGAACGCACCGGCGTCACCTCGGCCGCCGTGCCGGTCATGAAGATCTCGTCTGCGACATAGAGCGCCTCACGGGGCAGCGCCTGCTCGCGCACCTCGTAACCCAGATCCCGGGCCAGCGTCATGATGGTGTCACGGGTGATGCCGGGCAGGATGGCGGCGGTAGCGGGCGGGGTAAACAGCACGCCGTTCTTCACCAGGAACAGATTCTCCCCCGCCCCTTCGCTCAGGTAGCCGTTCACATCCAGCGCCAGCCCCTCGGCGAAGCCGTTGCGTTTGGCCTCGCGGCTGATCAGCTGGGAGGAGAGATAGTTGCCGCCCGCCTTGGCGCCGGTGGGAATGGTGTTGGGAGCGAGCCGGTTCCAGGAGGTGACGCACACATCCACCCCGTTTTTCAGCCCCTCTTCTCCCAGATAGGCGCCCCACGGCAGGGCGGCCACCATCAGGTCAGCCTTGGCATCCAGCGGCGGATGCAGCCCCAGCCCCACGTTGCCGACAAAGGCCAGCGGGCGCAGATAGCCGCTCTTCAGGCCGTTCTCGCGCACCACGGTGCGGCAGGCTTCATTCACTTCGGACTCGCTGTAGGGGACGTCCATCCAGTAGATTTTGGCGGAGTCGAACAGGCGGCGAGTATGCTCCTGCAGACGGAAGATGCAGGTGCCTTTGGGGGTATCGTAGGCTCGTACCCCCTCGAACACCGAGGAGCCGTAGTGCAGGGCGTGGCTCATCACGTGCACCTGGGCATCCTGCCAGGGCACCAGTTTGCCGTTGAACCAGATGTATTGCGGGTGAGTGGCAGATTGGGAAGGCTGTGACATTGGCTTGGCTCCTTAAGCTCTGATCCGGGGTTGCTGTTCCAGTGCATCGACCCGGGAGACGTCCACCAGCTTCACCAGCTGGCTCCACAACTGCTGGATGGGACGCACCGACTCGACAGTAACCGTGATCCGCAGCTGTTGGCAATCCTGCTCCATATTCAAGGCGCAGAGATTGAAGCCGCGGTGACGCACCACCCGCAGCACCCGCTCCATCACTTCGGGTCTGGGCTGGGCGTGGATATGCAGGGTGTGTTGTGCAAATGCTGGCTGGGCAAGGGTGTGCGGGTTCATGGGCGTTGCTCCATCATCTGGTGGTTGGCGACTCCCGGCGGAACCAGGGGCCAGACGTTTTCTTCCTCTGAAATAGCCACATGCAGCAAGTAGGCACTCTCGCTTGCCAGCAGGCGATCGAGGGCACCGGCTATCTGCTCCTTGCATGTAATGGTCTCGCCCGGAATGCCGAAAGCGGCAGCCAGGGCGACGAAATCGGGGTTGTCGGAGAGGATGGTCTCGCTGTAGCGGCCGTCGAAGAACAGCTCCTGCCACTGGCGCACCATGCCGAGGCGCTGGTTATCCAGCAGCACCATCTTCACCTTGAGCTGGGCCCGGCGGATGGTGCCGAGCTCCTGCACGTTCATCATGAAAGAGCCATCACCGCTCACCAGCACCACTTCATCCTCCGGGCGCGACATCTTGGCGCCGATGGCAGCGGGCAGACCAAAGCCCATGGTACCCAGACCGGCGCTGGAGAGGTGGTTGCGCGGGCTGGTGAAGCGCATGTGCTGGGCCACCCACATCTGGTGCTGACCCACATCGCAGGCCACCACGCTGCTCTCCGGCAGCCGGGCAGAGAGCTGCTTGAGCAGAGCCGGAGCATAGATTGCCTGACCCGGATGGTCGTAGCGAAACGCATATTCGCGGGCCATGGCGGCGCAGTGCTCACGCCAATGGTCGATGGCGAGGGACATAGCGAGACGTGGCAATACCTGTTTGAGATCCGTGGTGATCCCCACCTCGGCGGCGCGGCGCTTGCCGAACTCGGCGGCGTCCACATCGAGATGGATCACCTTGGCCTCGGGGGCGAACTCCTCCAGCTTGCCGGTCACCCTGTCGTCGAAACGGGCGCCCACCACCAGCAGCAAGTCGCACTGCTGCACCGCATAGTTGGCCGCCTTGGTACCGTGCATGCCGAGCATGCCGAGGTAAACGGCGCTATCGGGGTCGAGCGCGCCAATCCCCTTGAGGGTGGTGACCGCAGGCATGCCGGTGACGGCAGCAAAGTCACGCAACTGCTGCTCGGCATTGGCCATGCCTACCCCGCCACCGACGTAGAGCACCGGGCGCTCGGCGGCGGCCAGCAGGGTGCGGGCTGCGGCCAGATCCGAGGGGTTGAGCACCTCCGACTCTTCCACTGCAAACAGCGGGCTCTGGGCAGGCACGGCGGCCAACTGCACATCCTTGGGGAGATCGATCAGCACAGGGCCGGGGCGCCCTTCGGTGGCGATGGCGAAAGCTTCTGCCAGCACTCGCCCCAGATCGGCGGCATCAGTCACCATGAAGGAGTGCTTGGTACAGGAGAGGGACATGCCGAGCACGTCGACCTCCTGAAACGCATCGGTACCGATGGCGGAACAGGGCACCTGACCGCTGATGGCCACCAGCGGCACCGAATCGAGCAGCGCCTCCGCCAGACCGGTCACCAGATTGGTAGCGCCGGGGCCGGAGGTGGCAATGCAGACCCCCACCTGACCAGAGGCGCGGGCGTAGCCCACCGCCGCCATGGCGGCGCCCTGCTCGTGGCGACAGAGCTGATGGGCCAGACCACCGTCATACAGGGCATCGTAGACCGGCATGATGGCCCCGCCCGGGTAACCAAACACCTGGGTCACACCCTGTTTCTTGAGAGCCTGTACCAAAAACTGCGCGCCGTTCATGTGGAAAATCCTGTCCTTTGGTCGAAAAAAAACCCCCGAGCTGTGAGGCTCGGGGGTCGCTTGTTTCGTTCTGTCCGGTGGTGGGTCTATCCCTTGTTCCGTGCAGCTAAACGAGCCCCGAGCGGTGAGATAATAATCACCACTAGGACCACAATAATGCTGACGAAACGGGAGGCCATGTTCATAGTTACAACCGGAAATCCTGTGAAATTGGGGCGGTTTTTACCGCGAATGGCTATTAGAACTAGCACGATGATTTTTATTGGGCAAGCCTTTTTTCTGTGACAACCCACTGATTTTGGCTATTCCTCAGCCGGAACTCTGGAATAAAAAACCAACAACAAGCAGTTAGTCAGAACATATATCAACTCAAGGACGGGATTTATGTCATTAGCTGTGGTTTATAGCCGTGCCAGCCTCGGGATCGCGGCCCCGCAAGTTACAGTGGAAGTTCACCTCTCCAACGGCCTGCCCGCCTTCAACATGGTCGGCCTGCCGGAAACCTCGGTGAAGGAGTCGCGGGATCGGGTGCGCAGCGCCCTGCTCAACGGCAACTTCGAGTTCCCGAGCAAACACATCACGGTCAATCTGGCCCCCGCCGATCTGCCCAAGGAGGGGGGCCGTTTCGATCTGGCCATCGCCATCGGCATTCTCGCCGCTTCCAAGCAGATACCCGCAAAATATCTGCTCGATCACGAATTTTTGGGGGAGTTGGCCCTGACCGGCGAAATTCGTCCCGTGCTCGGCGTACTGCCTGCCGTACTCGCCTGCCGCGATGCGGGGCGCACCCTGCTGGTACCGCGGGAGAACGGCCCCGAAGCTTCCCTCATTCAGGATGCCGAGGTGCGCACCGCTCACCAACTGCTGGCCGTCACCGCCTGGCTGGCCGGCCAGTACGAGCTGCCACTGCCGGATCAACAAAGCGCGGAGAGCCTGCCCGATGTACCGGATCTACAGGATGTGATCGGCCAGTCACAGGCCAAACGGGCGCTGGAGATTGCCGCCGCCGGCAGCCACAACCTGTTGTTCATCGGCCCGCCCGGCACCGGCAAGAGCATGCTGGCGAGCCGTCTGCCCGGCATTCTGCCGCCGCTGAGCGAGCAGGAGGCGCAGCAGACCGCCGCCATCCACTCCATCGGGGGCCTCACTCCGCGCGCCGGCCACTGGCACCACAGACCATACCGCACACCCCACCACAGCGCCTCGGCGGTGGCGCTGGTGGGCGGTGGCAGCCACCCGCGGCCCGGCGAAATATCGCTGGCCCACAACGGAGTGCTGTTTCTGGATGAATTGCCCGAGTTCGAGCGCAAGGTGCTCGACTCCCTGCGCGAGCCGCTGGAAACCGGCCACATCACCATCAGCCGGGCCGCCCGCCAGGTGGATTTCCCCGCCCGCTTCCAGTTGGTCGGCGCCATGAATCCCAGCCCTTGCGGACACTATGGCGACGGCCAGACTCGCTCCAGCCCGGATCAGATCCTGCGCTATCTCGGCAAACTCTCCGGCCCCTTTCTCGACCGCTTCGATCTGACTGTGGAAGTGCCACTGCTACCCAAAGGGAGTCTGACCGGCAAGGCGGAGCGAGGGGAGTCGAGCCGGCAGATCCGCGATCGGGTGCTGGCGGCACGAGAGCGTATGCTGAGCCGTAACGGCAAGCTCAACAACCTGCTGGATAGTCGCGAGATAGAGGATATTTGCCGACTATCACTGCAAGATGCCGAATTTTTGGAGAACGCCATCCAGAAGCTGGGGCTCAGCATCCGGGCCTGGCATCGCATCCTGCGGGTGTCACGCACCATCGCCGATCTGGCCGGGCAACCCGCCATCGGCAAGGAGCATCTTATCGAGGCGCTCGGTTATCGCGCCATGGACAGGCTGCTGTCGCGACTGCGCAGCAGCTGACAGAAGGGAAAGGGTGAGTCCAACCCCGTAACGGCTCTGAATGGTCTCGCAGGCAATCGGCTGATATTATGGCCACAGATCTGACCACTTGATGGCCCTTTATCGACAGCAAGACGGACCCGACTCATGCCCAACAAGCTGACAGAGCGACTGCGCGGCAGCCTCTCCACCCTGCTCTATTTTTTCAACACCCTCTTCTGGTTTGTCCCCATCTTCTCGCTGGGTCTGCTCAAGCTCCTGCTCCCCCTCAAGGGGTGGCGCACCCTCTGCAACTGGCTGCTCGATGGCTGTGCCAGCTGCTGGATCGGTTTCAACAATCTGATCCAGAAAACCATCATCAAAACCCCTTTCGAGGTGGTCGGAGTGGACAAAGGGCACCGGAATGAGTGGTATATGGTGATTGCCAACCATCAATCCTGGGTCGACATACTGGTACTGCAGCGGGTTTTTAACCAAAAAATCCCCTTCCTGAAGTTTTTCCTCAAGAAAGAGCTGATTTGGGTACCTTTTCTCGGTCTGGCATGGTGGGCGCTTGACTTCCCCTTCATGCGGCGATATTCCAGGAAATTTCTGGAAAAGCATCCCCATCTGAAGGGAAAAGACATTGAAACAACCCGTAAAGCCTGTGCCAGGTTCCGCCACATTCCAGTGAGTGTGATGAACTTCGTCGAAGGCACCCGCTTCACCAAGGGCAAACATCAGAAGCAGGGTTCGCCCTATCGTCACCTGCTCCAACCGAAAGCAGGCGGCATCGCCTTTACCCTGGCAGCCATGGGTGACCAGTTGCATCAACTGGTGGATGTCACCATCGCCTATCCGGACGGCATCCCCAGCTACTGGGACTTCATGTGTGGCCGGGTCGGGCAAATCAAGGTTCAGGTCCGCTATTTGCCGATCGACCGCAAGCTGGTGGGGGATTACTTCAATGACCCCGAGTTCCAACAAGAGTTTCAACAGTGGTTGAACGGGATCTGGCACGAAAAGGACCAGACCCTGAGCCAACTGCTGGCAACCAAGGCGCAGTAAACATTCATGCTATCCCTGCTTCCCGGCCCGCTGGTGCTGATCATCAGTGCGGGCCTGACCATTCTCTTTACCGCCTTGTGCGCCAGCCTGATCCTGCTGGTGTCGCTGGCCAAACTAATACTGCCGCTCCCGGCCTTTGGCCGCGCCTGCAGCCGCCTCAACAACCGCTTCATGAGACTGTGGCTGGCCTGCAATGCGCTGGTGATCCGCCTCACCACCCGCATCGACTGGCAGGTGGAGGACAGCACCAGGCTGCGCAAGGATGGCTGGTATCTCATCATCAGCAACCATATGAGCTGGACCGATATCGTGGTGCTCGGCCACCTGTTCCGCGATAGGCTGCCGGTGCCCAAGTTCTTCATGAAGCACGAGCTCATCTACATCCCGCTGCTGGGGCTCGCCTGCTGGGGGCTCGATATGCCCTTTATGCGCCGTTATTCGAGAGAGTTTCTGTTAAAAAATCCCCATCTGCGCGGCAAGGATATCGAGACCACCCGCAACGCCTGCGAGAAGTTTCGCCACATCCCCACTACCGTCATCAACTTCGTGGAAGGGACCCGCTTCACCGAGCAGAAACGGGATGCCGCCCGCTCCCGCTATCGCCACCTGATGCCGCCCAAGGCGGCGGGGCTGGCCTTCACACTGGCCGCCATGGGCGAACAGTTCGACAGCCTGATCAACGTCACCATCCGCTATCCGGACAACGCCGAGACCCCGTTCAAGGACTTCCTGATGGGGCGGGTAAAACGCATTCAGGTGCGGATTGAGGAGCTGCCGGTGAATGAGCAGCTGATAGGAGATTACTTCAACGACAAGCAGTTCAAGCGCGGTTTTCAGGAGTGGCTAAACCAGCGCTGGCAGGAGAAGGACGAGGTGCTGGAGGGGTGGCAGAGCGGTCAGGCGCCGCTGCCGGTTGCCGCCAAATCCGGGGAGGAATCCAAAGAGAGCGCAGAAGCCAACTCGGCCAACTGATCTTCGGAAAAGACCACAATCCCGTGGCGGCGCAGCAGAGCAGTGGTCTTGCCCTCGCCCGCCACAGAAACACCTTCGAAGCGGCCGTTATAGATACGGCCGCTGCCACATGAGGGGCTCCCCTCTTTCAGCAAGGCGAAGCGAATGCCCTGCGCCTGACAGAGCGCGAGGGTCAGCTCGGCGCCGCGATCAAACTCGGCGGTCACATCCATCCCGCTCGCCGTCACTACGCGCTCGCCCTGTCGCTCGGCAGGGGGGCGTGGGGTCGGCAAACCGCCCGCCACTTCGGGGCAAAACGCCAGCACCCGTCCTTCGGCTCCCAGCGCACTCAGCCAGTCGCTGACGATCCCCTTGCTCTGACCGTCGTAACGCACCGGCTGACCCAGCAGGCAGGCACTCACCAGCACCTTGTGCACACCGGTCTCACTCATGCTTCCGCTCCGTGCATCACCTGATCGAACATCACGCAGCAGGGGCTCTCCAGCCGGTAGAGGATGGCAGGACGCTGTTTGCCGGTGCGCTTGCGGCCGGTATCTACCAGAATGTCGGCGCGATGGATCCGCTTGCGAAATGCCGCCGTATTCATGGGTGTTTGCAGGATGATTTCGAAGGCGCGCTGCACCTCGGAGAGGGTGAACTCGGGCCCCAGCAGTTGCAGCGGCAGGGTGCTGTAGCGGCTCTTGATCCGCAGCCGCTCCAGTCCCTTGGCGATAAGCTGGACATGGTCGAAGGCGAGGCTCAGCCCCGGCAGGTTGGCGAGCGGATGCCAGCAACCGTGGATCGCCTCCACTTCCGGATCCACCAGACAGAGATAGACCAGGGTCGTGGACCAGCCGCGGGGATCCCGCTCCAGATTGCCGAGAGTGCAGACCTGCTCGCTGTAGCAGTGACCAAGCCCCCACTCCGCCAGTAGACGGCGCTGGGCGGCATCGAGATCCCGATCCCGGGTCTCGTCGATGCGCAGCGCCGGCAGTTGCCAGCAATGGGCAAAGGGGGGGCGATCGCGGGTCTCGAGCAGCAGCTCGAGCCGCTCCTCATGCAACCGCAGCACCACCATATCCAGACTCATTCTCAGCATGCCGATCGCCCTGCTCGCCTTCCATTAATGTTTGGTAGATAATATCACACGAATAGTATGTGCAGGAGCCAATCATGGGAACCGTCGCCAGCCTGGATATTGATGCGCAGAAGGGCTTTACCCCCCTCTGCCCGAACGAACTGCCCGTCGCGGGCGGTGATGATATTGTGGCTGCGCTCAACGCTCAGGCCACCCTCGCCACGCTGCGGATCGGCAGCAAGGACTCTCACCCTGCCAATGCCGACTGGGCCGTCTCTGACCCCGCTGGCATGCTGCTGCCGCTGGATCTGCCCAACGCCGACCTCACCTGGCCGGTGCACTGCGTACCGGGCAGCAAGGGCTTCGAGCTGCTCGACGGCCTGCCCGCTCCCATCGACTATGACTTCTTCGTCTGGAAGGGGGTCGAACCGGATCTCCATCCCTACGGCACCTGCTTCCACGACCTGGCCGAACGGCGCAGCACCGGACTCATCGAATTCCTGCAAGCCCGCAAGGTCGATACCGTACTGGTCGGCGGCCTCGCCACCGACTACTGTGTCAAAACCAGCGTGCTGCAACTGCGCCGCGCCGGTTTCCGGGTAATCGTCCATCTCGATGCCTGCCGTGGCATTGCACCCGCGACGGTTGCCAGCGCCCACACCCAGATGATCGAGGCTGGCGCCGAACTGGCCCAGACCCTGATCGATGTACAACGCCTGCTGGACGCCTGATATGCCCCTCATCCTCACCAGCCTGTCCGATAGCGGCGCCTGCAATTTACCTATGCAACTGGCGTTCGCCCGCCTGCGGGGAGCCTGATATGCCACCGATTCTTACCAGCCTGCTCGACACCGACGCCTACAAGCTGCATATGCAGCAGGCGGTGTTCCATCGCTATCCGGATGCCGAGGTGGTGGCCGAGTTTCACAGCCGCAATGAAGAGGATCTGCTGCCCATGATGGGGCAGATCGAGGAGCAACTGCGCCTCGCCGGATCCCTGCGACTGACCAAGCCCGAGCTCGATTTTCTGGCCGAGCGCCCCTTCTTCACCCCTGACTACCTCGACCACCTGCGCCGCAAGCCGCTAGACGCCTCCCTGCTCAAGGTGTTCGAGCAGGATGGTCGTATCAATGTGCGGGTCGAGGGCCCCTGGCAGGATGTGATCCTGTGGGAGATCCCGGTGCTCGCCATCATCAGCGAGATGCGCAACCGCTTCCGCTACCCCCAGTTCGGCGTCAGCCACGCACTGGAGCGGCTCGATCAGAAGATCGACAAGCTGGAGAAGGAGCTGAGCCGCGACGAGATGAGCGAGTTCAACCTCATCGACTTCGGCACCCGCCGCCGCTTCTCCCACGCGGTACAGGATGCGGTAGTGGGTCGCCTCAAGGAGCGGCTGCCGGCGTTTCGCGGCACCAGCAACTACATGCTGGCCCAGAAGCACAAGCTGCCCGCTGTCGGCACCCAGGCCCATGAGTGGTTCCAGGCGCACCAGCAGCTCGGCTTCCCGCTGGAGCACAGCCAGCGCGCCGCCCTCACCAGCTGGCTGGACGAGTTCACCGACCATCTCGGCATCGCCCTGACCGACTGCATTACCATGGATGCCTTCCTGCGCGACTTCGACTTCGAGCTGGCCAGCAGCTATCAGGGCTTGCGTCACGACTCCGGCGATCCCGTGGTGTGGGGCGAGAAGGCGATCAGCCACTATCAGCGCCTTGGCATCGACCCCACCGACAAGACCCTGGTCTTCTCCGACGGGCTCAACCTCGACAAGGCGGTGCAGCTGTTCCGCCACTTCCGTGGCCGCATCAACACCAGTTTCGGTATCGGCACCAAGCTCACCTGCGATCTGCCCGGTGTCAGCCCGATGAACATCGTGTTCAAGCTGATCGAGTGCAATGGCGGCCCGGTCGCCAAGATCTCCGACAGCCCGGGAAAGACCCTCTGCCGGGATGCGGAGTTTATCCGCAACCTCAAACAGGCGTTCCACGTCGGGGTCTGATCTTCGAGATCGCCAGAAGACAAAAAGCCCGCCGGTTCGCACCGGCGGGCTTTTTTATCGACTCAAGGGGTATCAGTCTTTCTTGGCCAGCAGGAACTGCACCAGCTTGTTGAACTGCTCTTGAGAGGTGATGGATTCAATCTTCACCATGTACTTTCCGTTCACCAGGAAGGCCGGTACACCGCGAATGTTGTAACTCTCGGTGTTGCGATCGAACTGGGAGACCATGCCGGAGACGGCGAAGCTGTCGACGGCACCGTCGAACTCTTCAGCCGGTACGCCGTTGTCCACGAAGATCTTCTTCACGTCGTCACGGCTCATAGGCGGCTGACGCTGGGTGTGGATCTTGGTGAAGATGGCCGGAGTCAGCTTGGCTTCGGCATTGAGCAGGCTGGCAACGGCATAGGCACGCTGCATCTCGGGGCCCAT
This sequence comes from Aeromonas sp. 603079, assembly GCF_049172135.1. NCBI lineage: Bacteria > Pseudomonadati > Pseudomonadota > Gammaproteobacteria > Aeromonadales > Aeromonadaceae > Aeromonas > Aeromonas sp. 603079. The sequence goes on from NZ_JAAKPX010000008.1 coordinate 139,995, forward strand.
CTCGCGACCGAGGAAAGCAACCGGGTTCTTCTTGAGGGGCACACCCTCTGGCAACCCGGCCTTCAACTGTTCAACGATCGGTTCGAAGGTAGCGCAGTGCGGGCAGTAGTAGGAGAAAAACTCCATCACTTCCGGCTGGGCACTGCCAGTCTGTTTGACCACATCGTAGTTGACGCCTTCCTTGAACTCGGGGGCGGCGTGAACCATGGGGATCATCAGCATGGCAGCAAGGAAAAATAGAACTTTTTTCATGATGTTTCCTGTTAAGGGATCACTGTGAGGCACGCCCGGCGAACCGAAGCAGTGCCAAGCCTATTGTTTCGCCATGCTAACGTCAATGGTCAGGGCCGGAGATCGAGTCCCCCTTGCCGCACAAGATCCCATCTATTTCACCAGTTTGGCATCAGACTCAACGGCGGCGCCTTGAGTGCCTCCAGCTGATCGTGCAGGGTCGCTATCTGTTGACGCCAGTAGTGATCGGTATTGAACCAGGGGAAGTGACGGGGGAAGGCGGGATCTTCCCAGCGCCGTGCCAGCCACGCCATGTAATGAACGATGCGCATCGCCCGCAGCGGCTCGATCAGCGCCAGCTCCCGCGAGTCGAACTCCATAAACTCCTCGTAGCCCGCCAGCAGGGTATCGAGCTGGATCTGCTGCTCGTGGCGCTCGCCGCTCAGCATCATCCAGAGATCCTGAATCGCGGGGCCGGTGCGGCAATCATCGAGGTCGACAAACATGGGGCCATCGCGCCACAGGATGTTGCCTGGGTGGCAGTCGCCATGCAGGGAGATCTGCGCCACATCCAGGGTCATGGCGTCGCTGACATGCTTGATCAGCTCATCGAGTACCCCGAAGAATTGCTTCGCCAGCCCGCTTGGCAGCCACTCGCCAGACGCCAGCAGCTGACGCGGTTCGTGCAGCATGCTCTCCACATCGAGCCGCACCCGATGGTGAAACGGCTTGCTGGCGCCGATCTGATGAATGCGACCGAGGAAACGCCCCACCCACTCCAGCTGGTCGAGATTATCCACCTCGAACTGGCGGCCACCGACGCTCTGCCAGATGGCAAAGGGGTAGCCCTCGTGCTCCAGCAGGGTCTCGCCTGCAAAGGCGAGTGGCGCGGCGACCGGGATCTCAGCCTCTGCAAGGCGGGTGGCAAACTCGTGCTCCTCGAGGATCTGGGCCCGGCTCCAACGGCCGGGACGGTAGAACTTCACCACATAGCGGCGACGCTCCTCATCCTGAAACTGATAGACCCGGTTTTCGTAACTGTTGAGCTCGATAAGGCCGGAGTCGAGCCGCAGGCCGCTGAGATCGAGCGCATCCATGATGAGGTCGGGATTGAGGTCGGAATAGTTGAAACGCATGTCATCCACCATAAAGAAAGGGGCGCCGTTGCGCCCCATTCTATCACCACTGACCGGCATTGCCGTGCTCGCTGGTGACCGGACTGTTGCCACGGCCCGCAGCCACACGCAGTTACAACCGGCTGATAAACTTGCTGCCCTGGCGCAGGTTGCCCTTGCTGTCATCGGGCGCCGCCCCCTCCCGTTTCAGCACGAACTGGATATCCAGCGCCGGCCGTTTCAGGTTGTAGGGATCGACCGCCAGACTGACCGGCAGGGTGTAGATCTCGCCCGCCTTCAGGGTCACTTCACGGGGGCCGAACCACTGATACTCGGGCAAGCCCTCTACATCCAGCTGGTAGGTCTGGGACTGCAGGGTCTTGTTGAGGATCTTGAGGGTGTAGGTGTTCTCGATAAGCCCCTCGCTGTTTTCGCGGAACAGCTGGTTGCGATCCCGCAGGATATCGAGCCCCATCGGCATGATGGACATGGCGTTGTAGACAAAGACTCCCAGCATCACCGCCATCACCAGCCCGTAACCAATCAGCTTGGGCCGCGCCACATGAGTGGAGTCGTTGGCCAGCTTGTGCTCGGTGGTGTAGCTGATGAGCCCTTTCGGGTAGCCCATCCGCTCCATGGTCTGGTCGCAGGCATCAACGCAGGCGCCGCAGTTGATGCACTCGTACTGCAAGCCATCGCGGATGTCGATACCGGTCGGGCAAACCTGCACGCAGAGATCGCAGTCGATACAGTCACCCAATCCCATCGCCTTGGGATCCGCCTTGCGGGAGCGGGCGCCACGGGTCTCGCCACGCTTGGTGTCATAGCCGACGATGAAGGTGTCCTTGTCGAACATGGCGGACTGGAAGCGGGCATAGGGGCACATGTGGATACACATGATGGCGCGCATCCAGCCTGCGTTGCCGTAGGTGATGATGGTGAAGAAGATCACCCAGAACAGCACCCATCCGCTGGCCTGCAGGGTGAAGAGGTCCGGCACCAGTTCAGTCACATCCTGGAAGTAGGCGACGAAGGTCAGGCCGGTTACCAGCGAGATCGCCAGCCAGGCCAGATGCTTGGCCCCCTTGCGAGCCAGCTTCTCGCCGCTCCAGGGCGCCTCGTCCAGCTTGCGCCGTTTGTTGGCGGGCCCTTCCAGCTTCTCTTCAAACCAGATGAACATGAAGGTCCAGACCGTCTGCGGGCAGAGATAGCCACACCAGACCCGACCGAGAAAGGTGGTAATAAAGAAGAGTCCGAAGGCGGCGATCATGAAGAGCCAGGCGAGCAGGGTCAGATCCTGCGGCCAGATGGTGGCGCCAAAGATATGGAACTGCTGGTGACCGAGGTCGAACAGCACCGCCTGTCGCCCGTCGTAACGCAGCCAGGGCAGCAGCACGAACAGCGCCACAAAGAACCAGCCCATGGCCTTGCGCATCCGCTGCCAATACCCTTTCTGGGCCCGCACATAGATGCGGTTGCCTGGGTTGAATCTGTCGTCGCTGGCTTTGAACGTATTGGGGTTGAAGGTCCCGGTTACGCCCTTGTCGGTGACATCCTTGATATCGATTTTGTCGTGATCGGCCATTGCAAGACATCGCTCCCTTATTTGTTATGGAGCGGATTATATCTTAAACGGCATGCTAATTGTGTGGATTAGATGTATCTAATATTGGGGTTGGATCGCAATTTTCGGCAACAAAAAAGCGCATCACCACGAGGTGATGCGCTTCCGCTAAAGATTCACTTGATTCCGCGCGCCTTGAGCAGCGCCTCTTTGAAATCGGGCACATGATCCTTGGCCAGACCGGGGATCATCGCCTGCTTGTCGGATTCCCGCATCTTGAGGTGATAGATCAGCATGTCGTCGGTCAGCTCGGACAGAGGCCCTTCAAATCCCGCTTCTTGGGCCAGTTTGGCAACAAACTGCACCAGGCTGAGATCCTGTTCCTTGATCCAGGCAGGCTGCAACAACTCCAGCAGCTCTTCGATACGATGACATTGCATAGACAACCTCTTTAATCTGTCACGTTAAATTCAGGCAACCTTACCCATCAAGGCTACTTCGATTCGATCCCGTCCATTATGCTTGGCCTGATAGAGTGCCGCATCCGCTTTTTGGATCAAATCGGCGATTTTCATGCTGTTGTCCGGTATCAGTGTCGCAACACCAAAACTACATGTGACCCGACCGGAGACCAGTGACTTCTGGTGCGGGATGGCCAGCTCCTTGAGTGCCTGCCGCACATTGTCCGCCACCTGCAGTGCCCCCTGCATGCCGGTGCAGGGCAGCAGCAAGGCAAACTCTTCGCCACCGTAACGGGCTGCCAGATCGTCCTCGCGCCGCTCCACCTCGGCCAGCAAGCCAGCCACCTGTTGCAGGCAGTCATCCCCCAGCTGATGGCCGTAGAGATCGTTGAACTGCTTGAAGTAATCCACATCCACCAGCACCAGCGACAGCGGTGCCCGGGCACGGTGACAGCGGCGCCAGGCCCGCTCCAGAGAGTCGTCGAGGTGGGCGCGGTTGGCGATGCCGGTCAGGCCATCGAGGCGGGAGGTTAGACGCAGATGTTCGGAGACCGCCTTCAGCTCGGCCACCAGTTCGGCGTTGGAGAAACGGTGGTGGAGCGAGGCGATCTGCTCCCGCCGCATCCGGCGCAGCAGAGTCGGCAGAAAGACAAACAGATAGCCCGCCAGCATGCAGGAGACGATTCGCTCCTGCTCATTGCCCGCCCCCAGTTCAAACAACATAGCGCAACCCAGCGGCAACACGGCACCATAGAGGGTACGGCGGCTGCCAAACAGCATGATGGCGCTGCCGGTAAGAATGAGGCTGGAGAGCATCATCATGGCGGCCCGGTAGGTGTCGGGCAACTTGTCCATGTAGAGCAGCACCCCGAGGGCCCAGATGATGGAGGTGATGGTGGCTCCGATAAAGAGCTCCCGCTCCAGCACCGGCAATGGCGTCTGGTACAGGCGGGATTGCCTCCAGCGCAGGTGCCACCCCCGACCAAGCAGCCAGAAGAAGATCCCGGCCAACCAGCCGAGCGCTTCGACGGCAGGCAGATAGTCGTGAAACAGCAGACTCCAGCCAAACGCCAGCAGGCCCAAACAGGGGAGACTGAACGATGCATGGGTATAGAGCTGGACCATGATGGCCTGCTTAACCTGGCGTGTCACACTCTGGGTCAACTGAGTACTCCTGTACAAGAGCCGAGCAGTCTACCACTCCCCCCTGACCGGCAACAATAAAGCGCCGTTTATTAAGAAGTTAATCAATCATCGGCGCTTTCTCCTGCGCTGGCCGGTGAGCCCTTGCTCACCCCTTCTCCAGCTCGTCTAGGATCGGGCACTCGGGATTTTCATCCCCGTGGCAGCAGCAGACCAACCCTTCCAGCGAGCTGAGCATGGCCTGCAGCCCGGCGATGCGAGCGCGCAGATCGACGATCTTCTCCTGCGCCAACTTCTTCACCTGAGCGCTGGTTCTGTGCTCGTCCCGATAGAGCGCCAGCAGCTCCTGACACTCCTCCAAATTGAAGCCGGTCTCCCGCGCCCGCTTGACGAAACGCAGCTCCCGCAGCGCCCCCTCGGTGTAACTGCGATAGCCGTTGTCACTGCGTACCGGGGCTGTGATGAGGCCAATGCTCTCGTAATAACGGATGGTCTTGGCGGTCAGCCCAGTGGCCTTGGCAACCTTGCTGATGTTCATTTATGCCTCCTTACTGATCGGGTTGGATGCTGGCCCGTGCGCCGCCCTGGGCTGCCAGCGTTTCAATAACAGGGAATTGCTCAAAACGGTAATGCTGCTCAGGGCCATGGCCGCCCCCGCCAGCTCGGGGCTCAGGTAACCCAGCGCCGCCAGCGGAATGCCGATGATGTTGAACACGAAGGCCCAGAACAGATTCTGCTGGATAGTGCTCCAGGTCGCCGCCGAGATATCGATGGCATCGGCCACCAGCCGCGGATCAGAGCGCATCAGGGTGATGGAAGCGGTCTCCATCGCCACATCGGAGCCGGAGCCCATGGCGATACCGACGTCCGCCGCCGCCAGCGCCGGGGCATCGTTCACTCCATCCCCCACCATGGCCACCAGCCCGCGGGTTTGCGCCCGCAGCGCCTCCACTTTCTCCACCTTGCCCGCTGGCAGCACGGAGTCAAAGGCCCCGTCCAGCCCCAGCTTGGCGGCGATATGGGCCACGGGGGCCGGCGCGTCGCCGCTCACCAGCCAGCTGGCAATGCCGCGCTGACGCAGAGTGGCGATGGCTTCCGGACTCTCCGGGCGCAGGGTATCGGCCAGCGCCGCGATGCCGGCGACCGTGCCATCAACGGCAATCCAAACCCGGGTCGCCCCATCGGCGGCTTGTTCATCCTGTTGCGGCGGTTCAATGCCGAGCTGGGCCAGCAGGGCGCCATTGCCGATGGCGACTGTGTGACCCGCTACCTGACCGACAATACCGGCACCGACCCGCACCTCCACTGCCTCCGGCTGGGGCAACGCCACTTCTGTGCCGACGGCCTCCCGCATCGCCAGCGCCAGCGGGTGTTCACTCGCCTGCTGCAGGGCGGCAGCGAGGCGCAGCTGCTCGTCGTTGCCACTCCAGCTGGCCAGCACCGGCCGGCCCTGGGTCAGGGTGCCGGTCTTGTCGAAGATAAGCGCCTTGATGGCGTGGGCCCTCTGCAGGGTATCCACATCCTTGATCAGAATGCCGTGGCGCGCCGCCACGCCGGTACCGGTGACGATGGCCGCAGGCGTTGCCAGCCCCAGCGCACAGGGGCAGGCGATCACCAGCACCGCTACCGCCGCCAGCAGCGCCTGACCGAAGTCGTTGCTGATGGCGTACCACACCAGCAGGGTGAAAAAGGCGATGGCCATCACCACCGGTACGAACACGGCAGAGACCTTGTCCACCAGCTGTTGCAGCGGGGCCTTGCCCATCTGGGCGCTCTCCACCAGCGCGATGATCTTGTTGAGGCTGGAGTCCTCCCCCACTGTCGTGGCTTCGATCTCCAGCACGCCGGAGCGGTTGATGGCACCGCCCAGCACCTTGCCGCCCACACTGCGCGGCACCGGCAGGCTCTCGCCGGTGAGGATCGATTCGTCCAGTTCGCTGGCGCCGCTCACGATTCTGCCATCCACCGGCACCCGCTCACCCACCAGCACCCGCAGCCGATCGCCACGTAGCACCTCGTCGATAGCGACGCTCTGCCAACTCTCGCCACGCCAGACGGTGGCAGTTTCCGGTCGCAGCGCCATCAGTTCGCGAATGGCGGACTGGGTGCTGCGTCTGGCCCGTGCCTCCAGCAACTTGCCGAGAGAAATCAGGGTGATGATGATGGCGCTCGCCTCGAAATAGAGCTTGCCGCTGGCAGCCATCCCCAGCGTCAACAACAGATAGAGGCTGTAGAAGTAGGCCGCACTGGTGCCGGTGGCCACCAGCACATCCATATTGGCTGCGCGGTTCTTGATGGCGAGCCAGGCGCCGCGATAGAAACGGGCCCCGATCCAGAACTGCACCGGGGTGGCGAGCACCAGCTCCAGCCATGCGGGCAGATGCCAGGGGAACAACCCGGCCATGGCCAGCATCCCCACCAGCAGCGGTAGCGTCAGCAAAGCCGAGACGATGACCCGGGTTTGCGCCTGACGGGCGCTGGCGGCCTCCTGCGCTTCCCGCTCCAGCAACTGCTGGCGGCGGCCGCTGGCCGAGCCTTGCGCCAACTGGGCACCAAAGCCGAGCGCCTCGATCTGCTCGCGCAAAGCGGCCGGGGTCTGCATCCCGGGCACCAGCACGATCCGGGCCTGTTCAATGGAGAAATTGACCTCGGCGGAGATAACGCCGGGCAGCGCGGCCAGCATCTTGTTCAGTCGAGCCGAACAACCTGCACAAGTCATACCGGTAATTTGAAACAAAAAGGTCTCGCTACCGTAGTCATAACCCTGACTCTTGATGCTGTCGAGCACCGCAGGCAGACGGTCGGGGCTGGCCAGCTCGATGGCCGCCTGCTCCAGCGCGAAGTTGACGGTGGCCGATACCCCGTCGAGTTTGTTGAGACTGGCCGCGATACGGCCTGCGCAGTTGGCACAGCTCATGCCGCTGAGCGGCAACTGCAGATGAATCGGTGATTGAAGATGAGTGGTCATGTTGTTCCTCCCCGGAACCCGTCGGCACCACAAAACGCCGACTGGCAAACCCTAACCTTTACTGTAAGGGCAAGCTCAAGCCACATGATCCACTTTTTGCAGATGAAAAAAAACGGCGCCCGTTTGCTGCCAGAGAGCAAACGGGCGCCGCATTCAGCTATTGCGCGGTGTGAGCGGAGCTCAGATACCGTACTGGGCGCGGTAAGCCTTCATAGCCGCCAGTTGCGCCGCCAGCTCCGGCTGCTCGGCCTGTTTCTCTTCCAGATACTGGATCAAGTCGCTCATTTGGATGATGGCGATGATGTGGGCGCCGTAGTCACGCTCCACCTCCTGAATGGCGGAGAGCTCGCCCTTGCCCTTCTCCTGACGATCCAGCGCGATCAGCACGCCCGCCAGCGAGGCGCCGTTGGCCTGGATCAGATCCATGGATTCACGGATGGCGGTGCCGGCGGTGATGACATCGTCCACCAGCATGATGCGCCCCTTGAGCGGACTACCCACCAGATTGCCGCCCTCGCCATGATCCTTGGCCTCCTTGCGGTTGAAGCACCAGGGCACATCCACGTCATGCTGCTCCACCAGCTGCACCGCGGTGGCGGAGGCGATGGGGATCCCTTTGTAGGCCGGGCCAAACAGTACATCGAACTCGATACCGGCATCCATCAGGGCGGCGGCATAGAAGCGGCCGAGACGGGCCAGATCGCGGCCGCTGTTGAACAGACCGGCGTTGAAGAAGTAGGGGCTTTTACGACCGGATTTCAGGGTAAATTCACCGAATTTGAGAACCTGTTTCTCCAGGGCGAACTCGATAAATTGACGCTGGTAGGCTTTCATTCTGGCTCCTTGCTTGGCTTGTCGTTGTCTTGTGTGGGGGTATAAAAAAACGCGGTCAATGCCGCGTTTTTAAAATCAGGAGAGCGACTGCTTCTGCAGCGCAATGATGTCGGCGATGCCGCCCTTGGCGAGTGCCAGCATCTCCAGCAGCTCTTCATGGGTGAAGGGCTCGGCCTCCGCGGTGCCCTGCACCTCGATGATGCGACCATCTTCGGTCATCACCACGTTCATGTCGGTCTCGGCGGCGGAGTCTTCGATGTACTCCAGATCGCAGATGGCTTCACCCTGATACATGCCGACGGAGACGGCGGCGATCATCTGCTTGAGCGGGCTCTGCTTGATCATGCCCTTCTCGACCATCCAGTTCAGCGCATCCACCAGCGCCACGCAGGCACCGGTAATGGAAGCAGTGCGGGTGCCGCCATCGGCTTGCAGCACGTCACAGTCAACTGTGATGGAGTGCTCGCCCAGCGCAGTCAGGTCTACCGCCGCGCGCAGGGAGCGAGCGATCAGCCGGGAGATCTCCAGAGTACGGCCACTCTGCTTGCCGGAGGCCGCTTCGCGGTTCATCCGGGAGTGGGTGGAGCGCGGCAGCATGCCGTATTCGGCAGTCACCCAGCCCTGGTTCTTCCCTTTCAGGAAGCGCGGCACGCTGGTGTCGACGCTGGCGGTGCAGAGCACGCGAGTGTTACCGAACTCCACCAGCACTGAGCCTTCTGCATGTTTGGTGAAATTGCGGGTAATGGTAACCGGGCGAAGTTGCGCGGCACTGCGATCGCTTGGACGTGACATGGAACGGACCTCTGGGCTGGCTCAAATTGGCGGGGGATTATAAGTGATCCCGCCCCAAATATCAGCCGCTAAAACCACGGCATCGGCTGACGAGCAGGGCCGGGCTGAGTATACTGGCCGCACACTTCATCAAGCCCGGAACAATCAATGATTCACAGCATGACCGCCTACGCCCGCAAGGAATTCAAGGGCGACTGGGGCACAGCCGTTTGGGAAATTCGTTCGGTAAACCAGCGCTATCTGGAAACCTACATTCGCCTGCCGGAGCAACTGCGCAGCCTGGAACCGGTTCTGCGTGAGCGTTTCCGCGCCAAGCTGCAGCGCGGCAAGGTGGAGTGCAACCTGCGTTTCGAAGCCGCTCAGGCCGCTGCCAGCCAGCTGCACATTAATGAAGAGCTGGCCAAGCTCATCATCGACAGCGCCAGCTGGGTAATGAAAGAGGCGGGTCAGGGCCAGCTCAATCCGGTCGACGTGCTGCGCTGGCCGGGCGTCATGGCTGCCGCCGAGCAGGACATGGACGCGGTCGCCACCGAGCTGCTCGGCGGTTTTGACCAGACCATGGAAGATTTCCTCGCCTCCCGCGCCAGCGAAGGGGCCAACCTCAAGGCCCTGATCGAACAGCGTTTGGCCGGCATTCAGGTGGAAGTGAAGAAGGTGCGCGTCCACCTGCCGCAGATCATCGAGTGGCAGCGCCAGAAGCTCACCGACCGTCTGGCCGAAGCCAAGGTGGAGCTGGATCCGGCCCGCATCGAGCAGGAGATCGTGCTGCTGGCCCAGAAGATCGACGTGGCCGAAGAGCTGGATCGTCTGGAGATGCACATCAGCGAAACCAACAAGATCATGAAGAAGGGTGGCGCCTGCGGTCGTCGTCTCGACTTCATGATGCAGGAGTTCAACCGCGAGTCGAACACGCTGGGCTCCAAGTCGATCAACGCCGAAGTGACCCAGTCCGCCGTCGAGCTGAAGGTTCTCATCGAGCAGATGCGCGAGCAGATCCAGAACATCGAGTGATGGGTCACTGACCATCCGGTTGTTACCTGCAAAAGAGCCCTTGATTCCTCAAGGGCTCTTTTATTTTCCGGCCATCGCACCTGTCGCCCACCGCCGGTAAGTCAGCGGCTGGGAAGCGCCCTAACCTATCGGCATCACCAGCGCCGGTTGGTGCGGGTCGCTCAGCCGCTCGGCGAGGTAGTCCACCAGCAGTCGCACCTTGGGGGAGAGGTGGCGGTTGTGGGGATAGAGGGCCCAGATCCCCTCGGCCGGAGCCCGCAGTTCGGGCAGCAGCTCGATAAGCTCCCCTCGGGCCAGATGGTCGCTCACGTAGTAGTCCGGCAGCTGGATAATGCCGATCCCCTTGAGCGCCGCATCCAGCAGGGCATGGCCGCTGTTGCACTGCAACAGGCCGCGCACCCGCACGCTGTGGGGGCGGCCATCCAGGGTGAAGTGCCACTCGTCGCTGTTGCCCACCAAGCAGGTGTGGCGGGTCAGCTCGGAGAGGCTGTTGGGCATGCCGTGGCGGGCGGTGTAGGCCGGTGAGGCGCAGACATAGGGCACCCGCTGCGCCAGCTTGCGCGCCACCAGCGTCGAATCCTTGAGGTGGCCAAGCCGCAGCGCCAGATCGTAGCCTTCATGCACCAGATCCAGCAGCTGGTTGGTGAGGTTGAGGGTCACCTCCAACTGGGGAAAGCGCACCATAAAGTCATTCACCAGCGGGGCGATGCGGCTCTCGCCGTAGGAGACGGGGGCCGTGATGCGCAGCGACCCTTGCGGCACCGCCTGATGGCGCCCCACCGCCAGCTCCGCCTCATAGAGGTTGTCCAGCAGCTGGCGACAGTGGCGATAATAAATCTCGCCGAGCTCGGTGAGCCGCACCTGACGGGTGGTGCGCAGCAGCAGCTTGGCCTGCAGCCGATCCTCCAGCTGTGCCACCTGCCGGCTCACTTGCGCCACCGACACCCCCAGCTTGCGCGCCGCCGGGGTAAAGCCCCCCTGCTCCGCCACGCTGACAAATTCACAGATCCCTTCCCAGCCGAACATTATTACCTATGTGTAAAAGTGATTTCAGATTTCGCCTTATTATCACCAAATAAGCGGGAAACTACACTGGATGTCCGAACCCATTCACCTCACCCTGCTCAACAATAAGGACATCCGTCATGGCACAGGTTCAAAGCATCAAGTGTAAGGCCGCCATAGCCTGGGGCCCGGGCCAGCCCCTCTCCATCGAAGAGATCGAGGTCATGCCGCCCCAGACGGGCGAAGTGCGGGTGCGCATCGTCGCCACCGGCGTCTGCCACACCGATGCCTTCACCCTCTCAGGTGAAGATCCGGAAGGGGTCTTCCCCTGCATCCTCGGTCACGAGGGGGGCGGCATCGTCGAATCCGTCGGCGAGGGCGTCACCAGCGTCAAGGTGGGCGATCACGTGATCCCGCTCTACACCCCCGAGTGCGGCGAGTGCAAATTCTGCAAATCCGGCAAGACCAACCTCTGCCAGAAGATCCGTGCCACCCAGGGCAAGGGGCTGATGCCGGACGGCACCACCCGCTTCTCGAAAGATGGCCAGCCCATCTATCACTACATGGGTACCTCCACCTTCAGCGAATACACGGTACTGCCGGAGATCTCCATCGCCAAGGTGGACCCGGCCGCCCCGCTGGAAGAGGTCTGCCTGCTCGGTTGCGGCGTCACCACCGGCATCGGCGCCGTGATGAACACCGCCAAGGTGAAAAAGGGTGAGAGCGTCGCCATCTTCGGGCTGGGCGGCATCGGCCTCTCGGCGGTGATCGGTGCCCGTCTGGCCAAGGCCGGTCGCATCATCGCCATCGACATCAACGAGAGCAAGTTCGAACTGGCCCGCAAGCTGGGCGCCACCGACTGCATCAACCCGAACGATTACGACAAACCGATTCAGGAGGTGATCGTCGAGCTGACCGACGGCGGCGTCGACTTCTCCTTCGAGTGCATCGGCAACGTCAAGGTAATGCGTGCGGCGCTGGAGTGCTGCCACAAGGGGTGGGGCGAGTCGGTCATTATCGGCGTCGCCGGAGCGGGTCAAGAGATCAGTACCCGTCCGTTCCAACTGGTGACCGGTCGGGTCTGGCGCGGCAGCGCCTTCGGCGGGGTACGCGGTCGCAGCGAGCTGCCGAGCTATGTACAGCGCTACATGCAGGGTGAATTCCGCCTCGATGACTTCATCACCCACACCATGCCATTGGAGCAGATCAACGAGGCGTTCGATCTGATGCATGAAGGCAAGAGCATCCGCACCGTCATCCACTACTGATCCCATGAGCGCCCCGCCCATCGATGCATGGGCGGGGCAAGGAGTCGTTACATGAATCTGGACATCATCAGCAGCAACAAGAGCTTCGGCGGCTGGCACAAGCAGTATCGCCACCACTCCAATGTGCTGGGGTGCGAGATGCGCTTCGCCATCTACCTGCCGCCCCAGGCCCTCACCGGCCAGAAGGTGCCCGTGCTCTACTGGCTCAGCGGCCTCACCTGCACCGATGAGAACTTTATGCAGAAGGCGGGTGCCCAGCGCATTGCCGCCGATCTCGGTATCGCCCTGGTCGCGCCGGACACCAGCCCCCGCGGTGACGGCGTAGCGGACGACCCCGGTTATGACCTCGGCATGGGAGCTGGCTTTTACGTCAATGCCAGCCAGAGCCCCTGGCAGGCGCACTACCAGATGTATGACTACGTCACCCGCGAACTGCCTGACTTGATAGAGACCCACTTCCCGGTCTCGACCCGCCGCGCCATCAGCGGCCACTCCATGGGCGGTCACGGTGCGCTCATCGCCGCGTTGCGAGAGCCGGGTCGCTACCGCTCGATCTCGGCGTTCAGCCCGATCTGCCACCCGAGCCGCTGCCCCTGGGGCCAGAAGGCGCTCGGCGCCTACCTCGGCAGCAATCCGCTGTTGTGGCAGGAGTGGGATGCCTGCCAGCTGCTGCGCCACCAGCCGGTCACGCCGCTACCAACCTTGGTGGATGTGGGGCTGGATGACCCCTTCCTCGCCGAGCAGTTGCATATCGATGCGCTGGCCGAGGTGGCCGCCAGCAAGGGGTGGCCGCTGGAGCTCAACCGCCACGAGGGCTATGACCACAGCTACTACTTCGTGGCGAGCTTTATCGAGGCGCACCTGCGCTTTCACGCCCGCCACCTCTGATCAACACAGGCCCGTTGCGGGCCTGTTTCAGTTGTGGTGATCGGTTGATATCAGCTGCCCGCTCGGGTCACGCCGCCGGAGCCTGCGATCTGCTGCTCCACCTTGGGATCGCCCCAGTAGGCGATGTTGCCTGAGCCGGCGATGCCGACTTTCAGCGTCTCCTGCGCCCGTACCGCCACATCACCACTGCCGGCGATATTGACCTCTACCTCGTTGCCGCGCATCTCGCTCCCGAGCACATCGCCAGCACCGGCAATGTTCAGCTCGATAGCCTGTGCCGAACCGCTGCCCAGCTCCAGACTGCCGGTGCCAGCGATATTCCCTTCCAGCCGTTGCAGCTCCAGCTGACTGGCGACGATGTCACCGGTACCGGCCACCGACAGCACCAGCTCATCGCCCTTGAAGCCGCTCAGATCGCCGTTGCCGGTCCCGGCCAATGCCAGTTCGTTCAACACCGGCAAGGTGATGGTCAGCTCCAGCGGCTCGGTAGGCTCGAGCCGGTAACCCTCCTTCACCTCGATCTCCAGCTTGTCGCCGCTCTCGGTCAGCACCAGATAGGGCAGCAGGTTCTCCTGCCCCTTGATCAGGATACCGCGCGGCTCCCCCGCTACCAGATGGAGGGTGGCAGGCACACCCGCCAGCACCCGGGTCACCCCGTCACCGAGCGCCTGCTGGCGCTCGACCACAGCCCCCGTTCCGGTCACTCTGGTCTGATCCAGCCAGTGACAACCACTGAGCCCTGCCATCAACATGACAACCATCATCCATTTCATCGCTACTCTCCTCCTTATGTGTTGGCCATCCAGGGCCAATTGGTTTTCATGCTATGCAAAGCGCGAGCCAAAAATTAACCTAATGATTCAAAAGGAAATAACTTTTTCACCCAGAACAGAACGAAGAATTAAGAGAGCCATTTAGACCATATTTTGGTGAAAATAACCATTCTCGAACGGATACGATTGTGGCTGATTGGCGGGTCGTCCTGCCGGTCACTATGCTGACAGCCCGTGGAAGTTTTTAATTGTCCTGCCGGTCTGTTGAGCCAATAGTGGTACTTCGTGCGTACCAAGCTCTCCATTGCGGTAATGTCATTACCACTGTCTTGTCAGTCTTCACTGCCAACAAGGAGTCAGAGCGTGACCCAAGCAAGCCCTCTCTATGCCACCGCCACCGGTCTGCCGGAACCGACTCGCACCCCGTTGCTGACCGGCAGCGATCCCGAGCAGAAACGGCGCGAGCTGCTCGCCTACTTCTGCCAGACCTTCGATCTCTACGACTCGCTGTTCGACTGTCTGGCCGATGAGCGGGCCTGGTTCAACAAGGCGATCCCGCTGCGCCACCCGCTCATCTTCTACTACGGCCACACCGCCGCCTTCTTTATCAACAAGCTGCTGGCGGCACGCCTGATCGATCAGCGGCTGGATGCCCGCATCGAGGCCATGGTCGCCATCGGGGTGGACGAGATGAGCTGGGACGATCTGGACGAGACCCACTACGACTGGCCCAAAGTTAGCGAGCTGCGCAGCTATCGGGCCAAAGTCCGTTCGCTGGTGTGCGACTTCATCCGCCAGATGCCGCTCACCCTGCCCATCGACTGGCAGAGTCCGGCCTGGGTGATCCTGATGGGGATAGAGCACGAGCGCATCCACCTCGAGACCTCCAGCGTGCTGATCCGCCAGTTGCCGATCGCCTGGGTGCGGCCGCAGCCTTATTGGCCCGCCTGCGCCGAAGCACGCCACCGCATTGATCAGGTGCCCGCCAACAGCCTGCTGCCGGTGGCCGGCGGCAAGGTGCGCCTTGGCAAGCAGGACGCCACCTACGGCTGGGACAACGAATATGGCGAGCGCCAGATCGAGCTGGCCCCGTTTCAGGCCAGCCGCATGCTGGTGAGCAATGCCGAGTACCTCGCCTTCGTCCAGGCGGGCGGCTATGGCCAACAACAGTGGTGGGATGAGGAGGGATGGGGCTGGTGCCAGTACGCCAAGGCGCAGATGCCCACCTTCTGGGTGGGTGATCCCACCGAGCCCGAACAATTGCAGCTGCGGCTGATGACCGAGCAGGTCGCCATGCCCTGGGACTGGCCGGTCGAGGTGAATCAGCTGGAAGCGGCTGCCTTCTGCCGCTGGAAGGCGGCCCGGACCGGACTCCCCATCCAGCTGCCGAGCGAGGCGGAGTGGCAGCTGCTGCGCGAGCAGCTACCCGGCGATCAGCCGGACTGGACAGAGGCCCCCGGCAATATCAATCTGGCCCGTTTTGCCTCCTCCTGCCCGGTGGATGCCTGCCCGCAAGGGGAGTTCTTCGATCTGGTGGGCAATGTCTGGCAGTGGACCAGCACCGCCATCGATGGCTTCGACGGCTTTAAAATCCACCCGCTCTACGACGACTTCTCCACCCCGACCTTTGATGGCAAGCACACCCTGATCAAGGGGGGCAGCTGGATCAGCACAGGTAACGAAGCGCTCAAATCATCCCGTTACGCCTTTCGGCGTCACTTCTTCCAGCATGCGGGTTTCCGCTATCTGGTCTCCCGTTATCAGGAACCCGTTATCGTGAATCCCTATGAAACCGACACGCTGGTCGCTCAGTACCTCGACTTCCAGTACGGCCCCAGCCACTTCGGGGTCGCCAACTACGCCAAGACGCTTGCTGATCTTGCTGGCGAGCTGTGCAGCAACCACCAGCGGGCACTGGATATCGGCTGTGCCACCGGCCGCGCCAGCTTCGAACTGGCTCGCCACTTCCAGCATGTGGACGGGGTCGACTACTCGGCCCGCTTCATCGATGTGGCGCTGGCCCTCGCCAGCCAGGACAGCTTCCGCTACGCCATTCCGCTGGAGGGTGAATTGGTGGAGTATTGCGAGGCACGCCTGTCGAGCCACGGGCTGGGGGCGAGTCAGGCTGAGCGCATCCACTTCAGTCAGGGGGATGCCTGCAACCTCAAGTCCAAATATGACCACTATGATCTGGTGCTCGCCTCCAACCTGATCGACCGGCTGCGGGAGCCCGCCCGCTTCCTGCGGGATATCGCTCCCCGGCTGCGCAGCGGTGGCCTGCTGGTGCTCACCAGCCCCTATACCTGGCTGGCGGAATATACTCCGCCCGCCAACTGGCTCGGCGGCATTCGTGAAAACGGCGAGGCGCTCACCACCTATCAGGCGCTGCAACGGCTGCTGGCGGCGGAGTTCGAGGAGCACTGCCCGCCGCGGGATGTGCCTTTCGTCATCCGCGAGACCGCCCGCAAATACCAGCACACGGTGGCGCAGCTGACCGTCTGGCGCAAACGCTAGCACGCCGGTCGACATGCAGATGAAAAGAGGGAGGCCAACGGGCCTCCCTCTTTTCATGGCAGTCAAAATGGCGCGAGTATCAATGCCCCTGCTCATGATAGCGGCGGGCCAGCACGGCGCAGACCATCAGCTGGATCTGGTGGAAGATCATCAGCGGCAGCACCATCACCCCGACGCTGGCGGCGGGGAACATGACGTTGGCCATGGGTACCCCGTTGGCGAGGCTCTTCTTGGAGCCGCAGAATACGATGGTGATCTCGTCCGCCTTGTCGAAGCCGAGGCGACGGCTGATCCAGACGTTCCAGCAGAGCACCAGCGCCAGCAAGACGCAACTCAGCAGCACGATACTGGCCAGATCGTACCAGCCCACTTGGTGCCAAATCCCCTGCACCACCGCCTCGCTGAAGGCCACATAGACCACCAGCAGGATGGAGCTCTGATCCAGCTTGCCGATGAGCGGCCGGTGGCTGTCGACCCAGCGGCCAATGAGCGGACGCGACAGGTGGCCCACCACAAAAGGCAGCATCAGCTGCATCATGATGGACTGGATGGAGTGCCAGGTGTCGATCCCCTCCCCCTGTACGTGGATCATCATCCCCACCAGCACCGGCGAGAGAAAGATACCGAGGATGCTGGAGGCCGAGGCGCTGCACACCGCCGCCGACACATTGCCGCCAGCCATGGAGGTAAAGGCGATAGCCGACTGCACGGTGGCAGGCAGAGCGCAGAGATAGAGGAAGCCAAGGTAGATGGCCGGGCTCAGCCAGCTCGGCACCAGCGGGGTGAGCAGCAGCCCCAGCAGCGGAAAGAGCACGAAGGTGCTGAGCATCACCACCAGATGAAGCCGCCAGTGGCCGAGGCCCGCCAGCAGGTTCTGGCGCGACAGCTTGGCGCCATGCATGAAGAACAAGAGCGCCACCGCCAGCTTGGTCAGCAGACCGAACCAGACAGCCACCTGCCCCTCGCAGGGAAAGAGGGAGGCCAGAGTGACCACCGCAATCAGCACAACAGTAAAGGGATCCAGACGCACGAAAGGTCTCCATCAGAAGGGCATCCTGCAGCCATGGCGACAGTCAGGATTGGGGAGGACAAGAAACAGAGCGGGAGATGTCTGGCACCTCCCGCTAAAACGAACCTCCAGCTTACCCCGATAACGGAGAGGCGCAAAGTTGAGCGGCGAATAATTGTTCATCAATGCTTAACGCCGTCGCCATATCGAGCAGCAAAAGTTGACGATAAGTCGGCCCTGACAGCTCCCAAACGGCTAAAAATGGATAAAAAAACGGGCGACCAAGGCCGCCCGTTCCGCTTTTTCACCCAGCCGATCAGCGCTGGCTGACCAGCTTGCCGTTGCCGCTTTTCTTCTCATTGCCGCCGAGCTTGTGGGCCTGCCGCTTCTCGAAACGGGAGATCCACCAGTAGGCCAGCGCCGAGAATACCGCGGTCATAAAGACGTTGATGAAGAAGGCGCGCACCAGATCCACCCCGGCCGGGAAGGCGGAGGCACTCATGCTCACCACGAAGATGGCGATCAGCACCGACACCACGCTCATCCCGAACTTGCGCGACCCCATGCGGAAGTCGCGGGGGGTGTCGTCATGTTTCCAGCGGAACACGAAGTAGGCCACCATGATGAAGATCGGCGGCAACATGGCGGTGCCGGCGGTGAGGTTGATGGCGGTGTTCATCATCTGCTGCACCGACTCGGAACCGAAGCCGTTGACCACCAGCATCGCGAACACGAAGACAAACTGCCACCAGGCGGCGCGCACCGGCACGCCGTGCTCGTTGAGTTGGGTGGTCTTCTCGCCGTAAACCCCCTGCGGGATCTCGGAGAAGTGGATCTTCACCGGCGCCGAGGTCCACATCATCATGGAGCCGAACATGGCGATAAACAGCACCACGCCGACGAAGCGGCCCACCAGCGCCTCGGAAAGCCCGAAATACTGCGCCATGCCGGTGAAGATCTCCACCATGCCGCCGGCATAGGTGAGGCTCTCGCGCGGCACGAACACGTTCACCAGCAGGGAACCGACCGCATACATGGCACCGATGACGATACCGGCACTGATGATCACCTTGATGAAGGACTTCTGGCCGCCCTTCACGTCATTGAGGTAGGCCGCCGCCGTCTCGGCACCGCCCGCCGCCTGGAAGATCCAGCACATGATGCCGAGGGTCGCCCAGTTGACGGTAGGGGTCATCGCCTCCAGCGTGATGGGCTGGGCCGGTACATGATCGCCACTCAAAGCCATCAGGGCGCCCAGCACATAGATGGCGAACAGGGCAAACACCCCGTAGGCCACTATTTCGGCAATCTTGCCGAGCCAGCTCGCCCCCTTGGTGGAGATGTGGGTCGCCGCCGCAAACAGCACGATGGAGATGATCGAGGTGACCATGGGCGAGAAGCTGTACTCGTACCCCAGCATGGCGTAGGAGGCGTAGGCGATGACGTTGGGCAACAGGGAGACGAACCAGAACAGGTTCACGAACCAGTAGAGAAACGAGCCCAGATAGGCCATCCGGGTGCCGAGCGGTTTTTTAAGCCAGTCGTACATCCCCGACTCGGAGTTTTTGTTGGCCGAGACGAACTCGGCAATGATGAAGACGAACGGGATGAAGTAGACGATGGTCGCCAGCAGGAAGATGGGGGCTGAGCTGAGCCCCAGCTCGATGTTGTTGTTGACGATGTTGCGCACGTTGAACACGGCGGCAAAGGTCATCGACAACAGGGCAAACTTGCCTATGGTGCCGCGTACGGATTCAGACATGGTGTCCTCCAGTGGACTTGCGCTCCCTGCGGGTAACGCTGTGACTCTGTGATGTGTTTGGCAAGGGTCTGTCGGCCCCGCGCTTTACTCTCTTGTTATGATCGGGCCGCGTGGACGGCCTCGTTGCTGAACCGGTACCGTCTCCCGCACCGGCTCGCAATACCATTCAGACGATCGGAGTGCCCGGCGCCATCGGCACCCGCGGCTGCAGCAGCACGCTCTGGCTCTCGTCCGGGGTCTCGGCGCAGAGCAACATGCACTCGGATCGCTCGCCGCGCATTTTGGTGGGCTTGAGGTTGGTCAGTACCACCACCTCGCTGCCCATCAGCTCCTCTTCGCTGTAGTAGGGCACCAGACTGGTGACGGTCTGCAGCGGCCGCTCGCCACCCACGTCGATCTGGACGATGTAGAGTTTGTCGGCCCCGGGGTGACGCACCACCTCCAGCACCTTGCCCACCTTCATCTCGACCCGTTTGAATTCGGCAAACTCGATCGTCTCGCTCATGCTCTTTTCCTTTTCTGGTTCAACGGTTTGCGGGTGGCCAACGGCCACCCGGTTTGATTGGGATTCAATGCAGTGCCTATGGCGTCTGCATGGCAACCTGCGCTGTCGGCTGGGCCTCTTTCGCGCGCGCTTCGGCGCTGAGGGAGGCCTCGTATCTGTTGTATTTCCACCAGGCGAAGCCGAGGAAGATCACGATCCCGCCGACGTTGTAGAAGATGATGGTCATGATGTCGGCACCGGTCGGGAAGGTGGAGGCGAGGAAGCCCACCGAGAAGATGGCGATCAGCACCGAGACCACGGCGATGCCGGTGGTACGCGAACCCATCTTGAACTCCCGCGGCAGGTGGTCGAGCTTCAGGCGCAGATTGAGGTAGGCCAGCATGATGAACAGCGGCGGCAGCATGGAGGCGGCGGCGGTCATGTTGATGACGGTGTTCATCAGATCCTGCGCGGTGTTGGAGCCCAGGGTCGGGATCACCATCAGCGGCAGCACGATGAGGTACTGGATCCAGGCTGCACGGGCGGGCACGCCGTTCTCGTTCAGCTCGACCGTCTTCTTGCCGAAGATGCCGGCCGGGATTTCGGAGAAGAAGATCTTCACCGGGGTCGCCGTCCACATCAGCAGGGAGCCGAACATGGCGGTGAAGGAGACCAGCCCGACGAAGCGGTTCATCAGGATCTCCGGCAGGCCGAAGTAGGCCGCCAGCCCCTCAAATACCTGCACCGAGCCGCCGGTATATTTCAGGGTGCCGCTCGGCACGAACACGTTGATCAACAGCGAGGCGATGGAGTAGAGCACCCCGATAAAGATCCCGGCGATGATGATCACTTTCACGAAGGACTTGGAGCCCCCTTTCACGTCATTGACATAGACCGCCACCGACTCGGCGCCACCGGCCGCCATAAAGATCCAGGTGGTGATGCCGAGGAAGGCCCAGCTGAAATCGGGGACCATGGCCTCTACCGTGATGGGGTCAGCCGGCTGCACGCCGCCCACCAGTGCCGCACCCGCCAGCAGGATGTAGGAGAGGGTCAGCAGCAGCATCAGGGACGAGGTCACCGAGGTGATGGGACCGAGCATCTTGGCACCGTTGGTAGAGACGTAGGTGGCAAAGGCAAACAGCACCATGCTCAATGCCGTGGTCGCCACCGGTGTGAGAATGTACTCGTAGCCGAGAAAGGCATAGGAGGCGTAGGCGATAACCCGCGGCAGCAGCGAGGTGAAGAAGAACAGGTTCACGAACCAGTAGGTGTAGGCGGAGATAAAGGCCCAGCGACCGCCGAGGGAGCTCTTCACCCAGGCATACACCCCTGCTTCGGAGTTTTTGTTCAGTGATACGAACTCCGCAATGATCAGGCAAAACGGAATGAAGTAAAAAATGGTGGCCAGAAAGAACATCGGGGCCGAGGCCAGACCGATCTCGATGTTGTTGTTGATGACGTTGTTGAAGCTGAATACCGCCGCGAAGGTGAGCGACAGCAGACCAAACTTGCCTATCGTATTCCGTTTGGAATCAGACATGGTGCATCTCCAGACCTGTAGTTATCTCAGCGAAAGGGCGGGGCATGGGTTGTAGGGTGAGCCCCGCCATTCCGGCTTTTATCAGTGCAGAACCGGCGGCTTGTTATTTGTTCTTGAAGTAGCCGCCTTCGACGGTGACCTTGATGATCACCTTGCTCACCGGCCCGTCGCCGACAAACCTGTAAGCCTCATCGTTCTCGAAGATCACCACCTGACCCTTGCCGACCTGCTGGCGCTCACGCACCTCACCTGCCAGCCACTCGCGGTCGGTGGTGTCGTCATAGGCCTGCTCGACCCGCAGCTCGCTCTTGGCTGCCCACTCCACCGTCTCTGCCCCTTCCAGGTAGTAGTGGACGTCGAAGTAGCGGCGCTGCCCCTCGAACAGGGAGGTGACCGGGCTGGCCCCCTCCTGCAAGCGATAGGTGAGGGAGTCACCGATGGAGTGGCAGATACCGGGCTTGAGGTTGGCCAGGTTGTTGATGGCCTCCACGCAGCGGCCCCACTTCTTGCCCTCCCGGTAGATGTTTTTGAACAGGGTCAGGTTGTCCAGGATGATCATGCGAGGTTCCTCCCGCCGTTGATGGTGAGATCGAGCCCGGCCAGCGCAGCCGGATTGAGGTTGCCACGGGCGATGGGCAGCAGGGTCAGGCCGAAGCTGAACGGCTCGAAGCGCACCCGCCAGGAGTCCAGCACCTCGGAGCCCCAGGAGTTGGAACCCAGTCCCAGCACCTTGTGATCCAGATTGAGGGTGAGATAACCGCTCGGTTCCAGCTCGTTGATGTGCTGCGCCGCGTGGATATGCTCCCAGCTGTAGGGCCAGACGCTCAGGTTGATGGGGGCATCAGGCCGCACGTAGAGACCGGCGCCGTGGCGGTTGGTCAGGGTCGCCCAGCGCACCTGCTGGCGGTTGCCGTTATCCTGCGGGAAGGGGTAGTGCTCCCACATCTCGCTGACTGTGCTCTGGAAGCTGTCGATCCAGTTGCTCTGGCGGCTGTCCTGATAGTTCTCCCCCGGGCCCATGCCGTAGTAGTGCACCCGGTCGAGATCCTGACGAATGCCCAGCTCGAAGCCGATCTTGGGGATGATGTCGTCATAACCGCCATAGGGCTGACCGGACAGCGCAACGTGCAGCTGACCGTTCGGGCTCAGGGTGTAGACGTAGCGGCAGCGCATGCCGAAGTCGAACACCGGCGGCGCGATCAGGCTCTCGACCGTCACCTCGACCGCCTCGCCCAGCTGACGCCAGCTTAAGGTGCGGAAGTGCTCCTGCATGATCTGCAGGTGGTTCGGGTGCCACAGGCTCTCGTACTCCTGCTTGTGGTTGTCGATCATCGGCTTGAAGAAGGTGAGGCGCGGCGAGCGCTCAATCAGCTCATTTCCATCCTGCTGCCAGCTCACCAGCTTGCCGTCGAGGCGCGAGAAGCGCAGGGCAAAGCCGCTGCCGCTCAAGGTCAGCGCGAGGCGCTCGTCGGCAATCTGCAGCGCAGTAGCGTTGGGATTGGCAAAGGGTCGCAGCTGGCGAGTCGATGCCTTCAGTTGGAACTGGTACTGGCCCAGCTCGTGCTCCGCCGCGCTGTAGCGGGTGGCGGTGACCTTGATGACCCGCAGCTGGACGAAGGTTTCCCGCCCATCGAGAGATGGCAGTTCGAGTTGCAACTCTGTGGTGGCTCCGGGAGCTACCCCTTCCAGCCGGATTTGCTGGCTGGCCAGCAGCTCGCCCTCAGCCTTCACTTCAACCAGCAGGCGGATGTCGTCGAGAGTGGAGAACCAGTAGCGGTTTTCCACCGCCAGCTTGCCGCTCGCCAGATCCAGCGCGCGCACCTTGACCGGGCAGATCACCTGCTTGTATTCGCGCAGGCCAGGCCCCGGGGTCTGATCCGGATAGATGAGGCCATCCATGCAGAAGTTGTAGTTGTTGGGGTAGTCGCCATAGTCGCCGCCGTACTTGTAGACAGGGCGCCCCTGCTCGTCCTGATCCAGAATGCCGTGATCGCACCACTCCCAGATGTAGTGACCCTGAATGTGGGGATGACGGTCGAACACCTGCTGGTATTCGCTGAGGCCACCCGGGCCGTTGCCCATGGCGTGGGCATATTCGCAGAGGATACGAGGCTTGGCCATCGGGAACTCGCCGAAGCAGTTCATCTGGGAGACGCGTGAGTACATGGTACTGACCACATCCACCACCTCGGCATCGCGATCCTCTTCGTAGTGCACCAGCCGGGTCGGGTCGATCGCCTTGCAACGCTGGTACATGGCCCTGATGTTGCAGCCGTAGCCGGATTCGTTGCCCAGCGACCAGATGATGATGGAGGGGTGGTTCTTCTGGGCGTGCACGTGGCGCTCGATGCGATCCACGAACACCGGCTCCCAGAAGGGATCGTCAGTGATGCGGCTGAGATCGCCGACGTTGGCAAAACCGTGGGTCTCCACGTCGGTCTCCGCCATCACGAACAGACCGTACTGGTCACACAGCTCGTAGAAGCGCGGGTCGTTCGGGTAGTGGGCGGTGCGCACCGAGTTGAGGTTGTGCTGCTTCATCAGCACGATATCGCGTTCAACACGGTCCATGCCGACCGCACGGCTCTTGAGGTGGTCGTTGTCGTGACGGTTCACCCCGTGCAGCTTGAGGTAGTGGCCGTTGACGTAGAAGAGGCCATCCTTGACCTTGATTTCACGCACCCCGACCCGCTGCGGGATCACTTCCAGCAGCTCACCCCGACCGTTGTAGAGGGAGAGTTGCAGCTGGTAGAGGTAAGGGTCTTCGGCGCTCCACAGATGGGGGTTGGCCAGATCCAGCGTGAAGTGGCAATCACACTTGCCGTCGATGGCGAGATGGTCGAGGGAGCCGCTGGCGATCTCGCTGCCCTGATCCAGCAGGGACCAGACCAGACGGTGATCACGGGCGGCCGCCCCCAGGTTCTCGAGCTGGATATCGCAGCTCAGGGTAGCGCTCTGATTGTCATCGGCCAGCGCGGTGCGGATGAAGAAGTCCTGCACATGGGCGGCCGGTTTGCCCACCAGATAGACGTCGCGGAAGATCCCCGCCATCCACCACATGTCCTGATCTTCGATATAGGTGGAGTCGGCCCACTGCATCACCCGCACCGACAGCAGGTTCTCCCCAACCTTGGCGTAGGCGCTGATATCGAACTCGGCGGTGAGACGACTGCCCTTGCTGAAGCCGACGTAGTGGCCGTTCACATAGACCTCGAAGTAGGTCTCCACCCCGTCAAACTTGATGATCACCTGCTCGCCGTCCCAGGCCGGGCTCAGCGTGAAGCTGCGCTGATAGGCGCCGGTGGGGTTGTTGGTCGGCACGAAGGGCACGTCGATGGGGAAGGGAAAACCTTCGTCGGTGTACTGCAGCTGGCCATGACCCTCCATCTGCCACATGTTGGGCACGGTGATCTGGCTCCACTCGTTCATGGGGCTGTGATAGAAGGCCTCCGGCACCTGCAGGGGGTGGTCGAAGTAGTGGAACTGCCACTGGCCGCCAAGGCTCAGAAAACGGCGACTCAGCTCGCGCTGCATAGTGGCCGCCAGCGCGTGGTCGGCATAAGAGAAGAAGTAGGCGCGCGGAGCCAGCCTGTTTTCACCAACGAATTGGACGTTTTCCCAGTTATTCACATGTCCTCCCGGAACAAGGCAACGTTAACTGGGTAAACTCTAGATAAACATTTACTAAATATCAGCTTTGGATTGGTAAAGTTTTAACCTGATCACAATGAACAGATGGTTTTGTGAGCGAGATCAGAAGCGGGAGATAAAGGAGGGCAAGATATGGATGAGTGGCATGGATGTTGATAAGAGTTGGCTGGTTAGCAATAAAATCAACTATAAAACAATATGATATGAAGTTACTGGATGATATGGGAAAGAGGTTTGCTTGGGAGAGGTGTCGCACCACCGCAAGATGGCGCGACTAAAAAGTGACTTATTTTACTAAAATCAGCGGGTGGTGCCACGCAGGGTCAACTTGCTCGGCACCAGCACCCGAAGTGGAATATCACGCTCGTCTCGCAGCCGCTCAACCAGCAAATTGACCCCCTGGGAGCCCATCAACTCGGAGTGGATCCGCACCGTAGAGAGCGGCGGGAAGGTGAACTTGGCGGTCGGGATATCGTTGACGCTGATAAGCTCGATCTGCTGGGGAATCGCCAGTCCCTTCTCATGAATGGCACGCAGCACACCGATGGCGATGGAGTCGGAGGCGACGAACAGCGCCTTGGGCCAATCCCCTGCCAGCATCTCCTTCGCCAACTGGTAGCCGGAGGCGCTGGAGAAGTCGCCGCGATAGAGATCGCTCTCCTGCACCACCCCCAGCCGCTGGCCATAATCCCGGAAGGCCAGTTCGCGCAGATCAGGATTCTCATCCTGGCCACCGATATAACCGATACGCTGGTGCCCCTGCGCGATGAAGTAATCGACGACCTGCTGGCTGATCAGGGCGAGATCCACATCGACCGAGTCGAACTCTCCCTGTGAACGGCAGTCGACAAACACCAGCTGGCTGGAACAAGCCCTTAGCTGGACGAGACGTTCGGCTGTGAGTGTGCCGACCACCAGAATGCCATCCACGGCGCTCAATTCACGCCCTTCACCACAGTTGTAGAGATGGGTCAGTTCGATATTGAGGCGGGCACTCTGGGTCTCGATGCCATAACGGATAGCGAGATAGTAAGGGTCGTTGACCTCGGTACTCTGGGGATAGGCATAGACCACCAGAAAGTGCAGCTTGCTCTTGTGCACCCCCTTGCGGGCGCTGCTGGTCTTGTACTCCAGCCGTTCGGCAATCTCGAAGATCCGCTGCTTGGTCTCTTCCTTGACGCTCAGGCTGGGATCCTCGTTCAGTACCCGGGATACCGTCGCGAGAGAAACCCCCGCTTCCTGTGCAATTTCCTTCAACGTAGCCATCAATACCTCGCTGGCAGCATCACGTGTTAATCGGTAACGGCTAAAGAGTAACGGGCAATCCCTTGATAGCCCAGCACTTTTACTAAAATGCCGGCGGCGGTGCAGATTTTTGGAACCCAGAAATGCAAAAAGGCCTCCCGGATGGGAGGCCTCTTCTAAATAGGTGCCTGACAGTGTCCTACTCTCGCATGGCGAATGCCACACTACCATCGGCGCTACCGCGTTTCACTTCTGAGTTCGGCATGGGA